>JBATTM010000392.1:0-9633 GCA_049670545.1 Polyangiales bacterium | reverse complement strand
GATCGAGCTGAGCGGGAACGCCGAGTTCCGCGTCTCCACACGCGATGGGGCGGCGCCAAGGCTCGAGGTGCTCGGTGCGAGCATCGGCCCAGAGGCCAAGCGTCGACTCGAAGCGCCGCACGGTTCGGGCCTCGCGTCCGTTGAGCTCTCGCAGAAGGGCGACCGCGCAGTCCTTGAAGCGTTCGGTACCCAGGGTGCCGGAGGTACCGCGATTCGCTCGGGAGATCGAATCGTTTGGATGTTCGCCGAGCCGAGCCCGGACGCACGCCCTTCGACGCGGACGATTGCCCGCGAAAAGGACTACACCGCCGAGGTAGACGGGCCGGAGGTCGCCGGCTTCTTGAGCAAGATGCCGGCCCAGGTCGGAAGTAAGAACCGACGGTACTCGGGACGACGAATCGACCTCGACTTCAAGGATGCCGACATTCACAACATTCTTCGGCTTCTCTCCGAGGTCGGTGGCGTCAACGTCGTGACCGCTGACAACGTCGGCGGTACCGTGACGATCCGGATGCGCGACGTTCCTTGGGATCAGGCGCTCGATGTCGTCCTTCAAGCCAAAGGCCTTGGGATGGTCCGGCAGGGCAATCTCATTCGCGTGGCGCCGCTTGCTCAGCTCGAGCAGGAGCGTGAAGCAGCGATCGCACGGAAGAAGCAGCAGGAGCAACTCGCGCCGCTCGAGACGCGTCTCGTTCCCGTCAGCTACGCGGAGGCCCAGAACCTCCAGCCCCGGGTGCGCGAGCTTCTCAGTGATCGGGGTTCCGTGTCGGTCGACAATCGTACCAACATGCTCATCGTGCGTGACATCGTCGGGCAGCTGGACAACGTCGAGGATTTGGTCCGCAATCTCGATACGCAGACACCGCAGGTGTTGATCGAGTCCCGCATCGTCGAGGCGAGCAGCAGTTACTCTCGCGACATTGGCATTCAGTGGGGTGGATCGGCGACGGCGAGCAGCGCGACCGGCAACCCGACGGGCCTTCGCTTTCCGTCTGACATCGGTATTGCTGGTGGTGTCCCAGTCGACAACGCGCCGACCAACGGTCTGTCGCCGTTCAACCCGAACGTCACCAACCCGAACTTCGCCGTCAACCTGCCCGCGGTCACCGGTAACGGTTCGGGCGGCGCACTCGGCTTGTCGCTCGGAAGCTTGAGCGGCGCGGTCAACCTCAACGTGAGGTTGAGCGCGGCAGAGGCCGCAGGCTCCGTCCGCATCATCAGCTCGCCACGAGTCCTCACGCTCGACAACGAGGAAGCGTCGATCTCCCAGGGTACGTTGATCCCGTTCTCTCAGGTGAGCGCACAGGGCGTCAACACGGCCTTCCAGGAGGCAAAGCTCGAACTGAACGTGACGCCACATGTGACGGCAGACGGTTCGGTGGCGATGGATGTGAAGATCACCCGCAACGAACCGGACTTCGGTCGAACCGGCGCGAATGGCGATCCGACAATCCTCGAACGAGAGGCGCAGACCCAGCTCTTGGTCGACGACGGGGACACGGCTGTCATCGGGGGCATCTACACGCGTAACACCGGTCGGAACGTGGACCAGGTGCCCTTCTTCGGTGATATTCCGGTGCTCGGCGTGCTTTTCAAGCGCCGCCGATTCCGTGAAGACCGAAACGAACTGTTGATCTTTCTGACGCCACGAATCGTCAATCGTTCGCTCGCACTACCCCAGTAGGCCTCAGGGCACATCACGCCAGGGCCCGCACTGTGGATAGCGCGGCGCCCAGTGCTGCAAGACGAATGCGTAGAGCGGAGCGTGCTCCGTCGCGCGTCCCGCGAAAGCGCGAACGAGCGGGCAGGGGTCCCCAGGCGAGAGGGTCGCCGGGAGTGACGTGAAACGCTCCGTCGGGGATTCTTCGCTTGAACCTTCGATGACTTCCCATGCGACCGGGTCCGGAAATCGCTCGATCAGATAGCGATAGACGAGGCGATGGTAGGCGCCCTGGTCGACGATGCCCGCCCGAAAGAGCGTGTTCGAGACGTTGCGATGATGGATGGCGGAACGAGGCCCAACTCGGACAGCGTACGACCATAGGGCATCTTCGTCGGTCCAGGCGCGCCGCGGTTCAAAGCTCACGGCACACGACACCAGTGCACAGGTCGCGACGGCCGCTGCTCGAAGCCCTGGCTTCGGGATGACCTGCAAGATCGCGAACGTGACGACCATCGAAATTCCGAGGACCGAAGGGTAAAGAAGGCGTTCGGCGAGATCCGTGATCAGGCGGACGAACCAGTGCGATTGCAGCAGCGCGGGTGCGTACAGAAAGCTGAGCGCGGCGATCCAGTCGAGGCGTCGGCGACGGATGGCCCACACACCTGCGGCGATACCGATCACGAGCAGAATCGCTCCGATTGCCGCAAAAGGGGCGAGAGTACTCGGGTACAGCTCCACTGCTGCGTAGCCATGGTTCGGTGCGATCGGCCATGGCCACACCGTCATCACGAGGCTCCGTCCGATGTTGTAGAGGCCGAGCCACACGCGCATTGCGCCCTCGGCATGATGGGCCAGATTGCTTGTCATCATCGCGATCCCCGGGGCGCGTGGCAGGCTGAGTTGGAATACGATGACCGCTCCCCCGACCAACGTCGCAGGGAACGCAGCCACAAACCGTGTCTTCCATGCGGTACCCCGCAGTGAGAAGAGCAGGGCGATCAATGGGGTGAAGACGACCGCGGACTCCTTTGCGAGCGCGGCCAAGAGGAGCATCGCGGCGCTTGCAACGCCATTTCCGATCCGCGGCGCCCCGAGTGCGAGGGTGCATGCCACGAGTACGCCACAGAGCGACAGAACGTCAGCCTGCGCCACGATTGCGCTGACGGCTTCCGTGTTCAACGGGTGGAGCGCGAAGAGGGTCCCGACAGCGGCGGCAGCGCCATCGGACGGTCGAAGCCGGTACACGAATCGCATGCCGAGGCCGACGGCCAGCACGTGAAGAAGGACGCCGAGAATTCGAAACGGAAGCGGGTCGTCAGGCCACCATGTCCAAAGCTGCGCCCAAATCATGGGCATGAGCGGCCTCCAGGTGGTGAACCCCTCTCGGGCGGAGCGGCCCCAGAAGTCACGCGTCACCGCTTCCCACAGCGGAGCCTCCCCCGTCACGATCGGGCTTTCGATCAGGGCAGACGGATCGTCGTAGACGAACTCGCCATCGATCACCGCGAAACCCACGAGAGCCGCCAAGAGCAAGGGGGTGACGCGAAGAACGACTTGGCCTGGGCGCATGGCGGCGCGAGCATACCATCGCAGCGGTCGTCTTGGTCCGAGCGGCGGAGTGGCCGCGGGAAGCTTCCCCTCGTATGCTTGGCTCGTGCGAGTATTCCTTTCAGGGCCGATGGGTGCCGGAAAATCGACGGTGGCGGGCGCGGTGGCGGATAGGCTTGGCACACGGAGCGTCGATTTGGATGCCCGCGTGGCGGCGATGGCCGGTGCGTCGATTCCAGACATTTTCGCGAGAGACGGGGAGACGGCGTTTCGGTCATGGGAGCGACGCGCACTCGCGGAACTCCCTGCCGATGCCGGGGTCGTCGCGCTTGGGGGCGGGACGGTCGTAGATCACGACACCCGCCAGGCCCTCCTTCGCGATGGGATTCTCGTCACGCTGACCGCGCGCCTCGAAACGTTGGTCGACCGCGTCGGGGCGAGCGCGGATCGCCCGTTGCTCGGATCGGACACCCAGGGAGACCTCGCGCGAATCCTCGACGCACGTGCGGCGGCGTACGCTGAGGCGCACGCGGTCATCGACACAGACGCTCTCGATCCTCCCGAAATCGCTGCGCGAATCATGTCTGTTCGAGATCGCGCGCCCATCGTGGTCCCACTCGGCCTCCGCACGTATCGGGTCGAGGTCGGGCGCGGGATCCGCCATCGGGTAGGGTCGTACGCGGTCGAGCACGCAGGTGGTGACGCGGTGCTCGTGTTCGATGGTGATGACGATCGGCCCTGGCCCGACGACGCGGTCGCCGATCTCACCGCCGCAGGAAAGCCTCCGATCGAGGTTCGACTCGAGGGCCACGAAACGAGCAAGACGATCGCGAGCGTCGAGAAGATCTGGGACACCGCACTCGAACGTGAAGTGGACCGTCGTGCCATCGTGATTGGGGTCGGCGGAGGAGTAGTCGGGGACCTCACCGCGTTTGCGGCATCCACGTTGTTGCGCGGAGTGGCGCTTGGGCAGATCCCCACCACGCTGCTGTCGATGGTAGACAGCTCCGTCGGAGGAAAGACTGGCTTCAACCGGGCGCGCGGCAAAAACCTCGTCGGGACATTCTATCAGCCGAAGTTCGTTCTGTGTGACGTGGATACGCTGTCGACCCTCCCTACCGCCGAGCGCATCTCGGGTCTGGCAGAGGTTGTAAAAAGTGCGTGGCTCGACTCCGAGGCATCGGTGGCCATGCTCGAACGCGATGCCGATGCGCTTCTCGAAGGCGATGCGGACGCGACCATGCGGGCAGTGCGCATGTCAGTCGCGCTCAAGTCACGGATCGTCCATCAAGACGAGCATGAGTCCGGAACGCGCATGTTGCTCAATCTCGGCCACACGGTTTGTCATGGGCTCGAGGCGGCGAGCGACTATCGCGGCATTCGACATGGAGAAGGAGTCGCGCTCGGGATGATCGCCGCGATGCGGGTCGCCTCGAAACTCGCCGGTGGCCGTGAAGACGATACCGACCGCCTCACTGAACTTCTTCGCAGGCTCGGGCTTCCCGTCGATCTCGACGAGAGACTGGATTCCCGTGTGATCGATTTCATTGGAGCCGACAAGAAACGCCGCGGCGATTCCATTCACTTTGTAATTCCGCGCCTTCCGGGCGAGACCGAGATCGCGTTGCTATCGCTCGATCAGGTTCGCGACGCACTTCAAGCGACCTAACTTTCCGGAAATTTGGCGGTTCCGTCGGCGGGTCGATACCATGAAAGCACCCTTTGGAGGGGCTCTATGCATCGATTCATCATCGTAGCTTTGGTCGTGATGTCTGTCGCAAGTTGCGACCGGTTTCCGGACAACGGACTTCAAATCGGCGGAATGCTGCCCCTCGAGGAAGATTGCAGCATCGATCCGGGAACGGAGCTGCGTCAGTCTTCGGGCTTGTGGGACTTGAACGTCGTCGAACGAGATCCAACAAACCCGAACTCGTTGAACCGTAACCCTTCCAGTTACGTCGTGACGCCCTTGCTCCTGAACTACATCGTGAGCCGGGCCCTGGACACGCAGGGAGAGCAAAACAACCTGCAGGTGACGAACCTCGAGATCACACTTCAGTCGCCGGACGGTGTCGACCTCGTGCTCCCCGCGGGCTTTCCAAATCCGTACAGCACGACCGCCACCGCGGTGTTGCCGGTCGCCGTCGAAGACGCCTTTAGCGCAGGAACGACCGCATCGGTTGGCGTTCCTGTGAGCTATGCGCCCGCGATCGTGGCTGCGTTGAACGCCGCAGGGTTCGACGAGCTGGTCCTCGCCTTCCGCGCCGTGGGGACGACTATGGGCGGTTTCACACAGAGGTCCGGGTACTTCTATTGGCCGGTGTCGCTCTGCTTCGGGTGCCTCGATTTCTGCCCGTCTCAGGAAGCGGCGAACAACCTCACTGATGAACAGATCAACGCGTTGGAAGCCTCGTGCTTGCCTGGCCAAGAATTTTATCCCTACTGTCCGTTTATCCCGGAAGAAGAAGACCCCTAGCGCACTGTAAACGCGAACGGCGGAACGAGCGCCACATGCTCGCGGCCAAGCGTCCACCATGCGCGGCGCCAGGTGTTGAAGGCCATCGCCGGAAGCGTAGGGGACTGTCGTTCGAGCCAGACTCGCGCCAGGACCTGCACACGGTCGTTGGCCCCCTCGCCGAGGAGCTCGTTGACGGCATCGAGGATACCCTTCTGCGCGGGCCAGACCTGCACGGGGGCATCGGACGCGAGGCCGCCTCCTGCGCGCGCCTTCGCAAGTGCATCGCCCAGGCCTGCCATCTCGTCGATGAGACCGAGCGGCTTGGCATCCTGCGCGGTGAGCACGCGTCCCTCTGCTGCGGCGAGAACGGCGCTCTCTTCCATTTCACGGCCTTCGGCGACCCGGTCGATGAACCGATCGTAGGTGTCGCGGAGGAGCCCTTCGAAGGCCTTACGCTCGCTTGGGCTCAATCCGCGGACCGGCGTGGACCACGCTGCATGATCCCCACGCTTGAGAACAAACGTATGAATTCCCAGCTCGTCGGCCAGCCCCTCGAAGTTGAACTTCCCGCCGACCACGCCGATCGATCCGACGATGCTCTCAGGGTGCGCTAGGATCTCGTCGGCCGCCGACGCGATGTAGTAGCCGCCGGACGCGGCCATGTCGCCGACACTGGCGATGAGTGGCTTGGTCGCCGCCAGCCGGCGCGCGGCCTCCCACATGCGGTCGCTCGCGAGCGCCGACCCTCCCGGCGAGTTGATGCGCATCACGACCGCCTTGACGGAATCGTCTTCGGAAAGCCGCTCCATCTCGCGAACGAAAGGCCCTGCGGGGGCCTCTCCCATCGAGGGGCGCTCGCCATCGACGATGTTGCCGGTGACGAACACCAGCGCGATGCGGTCTCCAGTTGCTTTGGGCTTGGCGTCGTCTCCGCTCAAGAGATCGAAGAACTGTCGGACGGTGAGCTTCTCTTGCGCAGGGACCATCCGGACACGACGGATATCGTCGACACCCGCGGCTTGCTTGATCGCATCACGTGCCGCTGGGAGGTACTCAACCGCGTCGATCAACCCGGCGCTAAGGGCCGCCTCGGAGACGAACGGCCCCTCGTCGATGAGCGCCTTCGCCTTCGCGGCGTCATCCTGGGTGCGCTTCTGGGTCGAGGCGACGAGTGAGGCGTAGAGGCCGTCCAGAATCGCATCCATCGATTCTTTCGCCTCGGGTGGCATGTCATCTCGGACGAACATGTCGCCGGCGCCCTTGTACCGCCCCATGTGCAGGATCTCGGCCTGGACGCCGATCTTCTCGAGAAAGGAGCGCGCGTAGATCATCACCGCCGCGGGGCCGATCAAGTCGAGCACACCGGCGGGCGTCATGCTGATCCTGTCGCAGACCTGGCCCAACAGGACGTAGGCCACGTTGTCCGCGGTCTGAAAATGGCAGTGCACTTGGCGCTCGGTCGTACGAAACGCGGAGAGCGCTTCCACGAGATCACCGACGCTGCCCCATGCACCCCCGAGTGGCCCGACCCGCACCAGAAGGCCGCGCACGTGCTCGTCGTCCGTGGCGCGCCAGATCTGCTCGAGAACGTCATACAGGGTTGCGCGCGGCCTCGAAAACGGATCACGTTCAGCGCCATCTGTGTACGGCTCGAGGATGCGGAGCTCTTGGACTTCGGGTTCGGTGGGCGTCTCCTCGGTGTCGTCACACGATGACAGCACGATGGAGAGGGCGACGACAGAGAGCGCAAACGCGCGAGCGGTGGAGTTCATGGTGTTGTGGTTTCCGGTTCCTCGATGGGTCCGTTGGGGGCTTCGGTCGGGGTATCGGGTGCTTCCCCAGGCGCTTCGGGGTCCGGGAGTTTCACACGAGGCTCGAGCTTCTTGATCGCGGCCCGTGCCGCGGGAACATGGACGCCGGACGGCCGCCGCTTCAGGTAGGTGTAATAGGCAGACACCGCTTCGTCGCTTTGATCGAGGCGCTCGTACGCACGTCCGAGGTTGTAGTAGCCATCGGGGTGGCCGCGCTGCGCAGCACTTCGGAAATAGCGGACCGCTTGTTCGGCTTCCCCGGACTCGAGCGCGAGCCGTCCGAGCGCATCCGTCGCATCGCCCGAGCCAGGTCGGGCTTCGAGCGCGCTGTCGAAGAACGCGCGGGCCCGCGTGTAGTCATTGCCGGCGAGGGCCGCCTCGCCCTCGCGCATGTACCATCCGAAGTCACGAATCGGCGGTCGACCGTCGACGAAGGAGTCTGAACCGGCCGCCTCCGCCAGGCGATCGTACTCGTCGTACGCGGGACTCTTCTTGCGTGCGGGGGCCGACGGCTCGGGTTTGGCAGTGACCTTTGGCGGTCTCGGGCTGGCCGGTTCGGTCTCTGCCTTGGAGGGTGCGTCGACCTCGTCCTTCGTCGTGGTGTCCTTGGGTGCGGCGTCCGATGCATCGGCCGGCAACTCAGCGGGAGGAGGCACGACGTTGGCGGGGCTGTCCGGCTTGACTCCCTCGACCTCGACCTCATCGGTCGTGTCGGCGGCGACGCCTCCGTCGTCCACGATCTCCGTGGGGGCGTCGCTCGCGGCTTCCTCGATCTCTGCCAGAAGCACGGTCGCGGCTGGATGCTCAGGGTTGGCGGCCAAGACCTGCTCGACGTCACTTCGCGCGCGGGTGAGATCTCCCGACGCCAGTTCCGCGCGTGCGACGAGAAGCCGGTACCGTGGGTTGTCGGGCGCCGCCTGGGCAGCCTCGCGAGCACTACGCGACGCCGCTGCCAGTGTGTCGCCGCGTTCTTCGGCCGTGAGGAGCGCGTCGATCCGGTAGAACTCCGCGGTTCGGCTAAACGGCATCAGCCGGGCGCGCTCGAGCGATTCTCGCGCCGCCTTGGCATCTCCGCGGAGGCGCAACGCGTCGGCCTCCCGCAGTCGAGCATTGAGGCCCTCGGGGTCCGTCATCAACGCCTGCTCGGCGTAGTCGAGTGCCGCCTTCACGTGTCGCTGCATCGTCGTGTCGCCCTCGGCACGATCCTCACCGTCGCGAATCGCCTGGGCGGCCAGGGCGTGGGCAGACGACAGCTTCGCGAAGAGGGCGCCCTCGTTTTCGGTGCCTGCCTCGAGAGCGAGCGCATAGTGAGTAATGGCGGTTTGGTACGCCTGGAGGTGTTCTGCCGCCATGGCCTTGTCTCCCTCCGCGACCGAATCCTGCGTAGACTCCGCCGGCGCGCCGAGACCGAGCAGGGAGAGCACCTGATCGAAGTTCGCCGCGATCAGCGCGGCCCCACCGACGACGGTAATGATGATGAGCCATCGCCCAGGTGACCATCCGCGTCCCGGAAGCTCCGGGATGTCATCATCGTCGTCGTAGTACGAGGGTGGGGGCGTGTTCCGACCGCGAGGGGGCACGGCGTCCTCGAACTCCGCTTCCTCGATGGTGTGCGCAGGCACGGATGCTTCGGGCAGTCGGAGCGAGTCATCGGCTGCGACGATCACGACGCCGGGGGGCTCGGATGCCTCGGGGAGTTGATCGGACTCCTCCGCTTGGCTTGGCGTCTCTTGGATCTCACCCGTGTCCGCGGTTCCTGCCTGGTCTCGTGCAGGCATGGGCTCGACGGGCTCCGGAGGCTCCGGAGTGGGTGTCGGGGGTCTCTCGATACGCGTGTCATCCCCCACGACGCGAGTCTCCGCACCTGGGGTTGCGGCGTCGTCCGGCGTTGCAGGTTTCGGTACCGGCACCACGCCGAGGAGGGTCGGTTGCCGCGGCCTTCGCCTTGGCGGCTTGCTTGAAGGCGTCCGGGTGGGCTCTGCGGCGGAGGGCGGTGGGTAAGGGGAAGGCGAGGGGCTGGTGGCACCGTCACTATCCGCGGCGTGGAAGAAAGTTTCGAGCTCTGGGATCGAACCGAGCGCTTTCCATTCTTCGTCACCCCGCGAGATCCGATCCGTTGGGGTCAGTTCGCCGGATGCGATCCTTCGTTGAAG
>JBATTM010000391.1:0-5190 GCA_049670545.1 Polyangiales bacterium | reverse complement strand
CGGCGAAACGCTGCGTACTTCCCTTGGTGCTGGAGCGGCACCCCGTTCATTAGAAAGAGGCGCACATCGCCCTCCGCGGCGGCCGGCAAATACTCTTGCGCGACGACGTATCCATCGCGGCTGATGGACTTGAAGATCTCCTGGAGATTGTGCTCCCGGCTGTCCCGGACGATGAACACACCCGTGCCCCCGGAGCCCTGCAGCGGCTTCAGAATGATCTGGCCTTCGTCCTCGAGAAACTCCTCGACCCGGTCAAGATGCCTGGTCACCAAGGTTCGCGGACGCACGCACTCCGGGAACGTCTGCAAGTAGAGTTTGTTCATGGCCTTGGCCAAGCCATTGGGATCGTTCAACACGATCACACCGCGCCGCGTGGCCAGACGGCCGAACTGGATCCCGCTTGACTGCGCCCAGGGCACCTGCGCCGAGGGATTGTTTCGCAGCAGCAACACGTCGAGCTCGTCGATGACAACAGGCTTGTTGATCGCCCGCTTGCTTCCGAGAGCTTGCAGCAACTCATCTGACGAATAGCGACCTGGCGGCACGGCGCGTCCGAGCGCTTGCACCGTACCATCGGTCTCATAGGCCAGCCGTCCAGCGCTCATGATCCACACGTCGTGACCGTTCGTGACGGCATCCGCAGCAAGGCGATACGTCGTCGCCCCCACCTCGTCGCTGTCCATCACGTTGACGACGATCCCGAGTCTCACTCGTCGACCTTGCGCTTGGAGTTCCCGATCAGGTCCACGACCGAAAGCTCTCCTTCGCGTAGGCGTTTGATTCGCTCGAGTGCCCCTGGGTCTTTCAAGTAGCGTGGCACGATCGCGTTGGGTTTTAGAACATCCCGGTACTGGAGTTCCTTGATGATCGGGATGTGCTCCAACGCGATCTTTCCCGCAAAGAGCGGGTTCAGGTTCCCCCCCTTCTGCAAGTACTGGAGTGCTTTCTCGAGGCCGCGAAGGTACACCGCGTCCTTGGTTAGACCACCGCCGCGGTATACTCGCATGGTCACGTTGTACGCTCGGCGCTCTGAGAGCGCGAAGTCATCGACGAGACGATCGAAGGCTTCTCCGAAGGACGCCCCGTCGGTCAGTGCCCGAACCGCAACGACGCGTGCGGCGAGCTGCCTCATTCGGCTGGAAGTCAAACCACCCACGAGATACTCGGAGAGAACCGCAAGGCCTTCCTGCAGCTCTTCATACCCGGCAAGCCCCGAGTAGAGTTGCTGAAAGGGTTGAAGTCGGCCGTTGTAGTAGGTCAGCAGATGTGTTCCGACTTCATGCGCAAGCAGGGCTTCGACTCGAGAGGGGGCAAGCTTGAGATCCGAACCGATCAGCAGCTTGCCGCGCGAGACCATCAAGCCGTTGACCTCGTCGGTCACCCGCGCCTTGGCGACAAAATTCGGGCATTGTTGACGGTAAAAATCGAACTCGGCCTCCGCCCGCTTGGCAAAGGCGATGGCGTCGACTTTCGGTCTCTTCTTGTCGTGGCCTCCGCCCGCCGCGCGAGCTGGCTTCTTGGCCAGGAGATCCGTGGCTAGCTGCAGTAGATCGTCCTCCACACCGCCGAACAGCTGGAGGCTTTCGAAAACGAAGCGCGGTGTGTCCCGGTCGCGGAGCATCGTGAGCTTGAGCTCCAGCTCATTTCGCTTCTCCCCAAAAATCTGTTGAAGGGCTGGGTCCTCGACCCGCTCAACCGGGATCTTGTAGAGATCGCGCTTCAGGAGATCTGGGTCGACCGGTAGAGGTCGGTAGTGAAATTCGGGTGGCCGCTCGAAACCGTCTTGCTGAAACTGTTTCCAGGCGTGTCTCGCGTTGACGGGCGTGAGCTGAAGCAGGTAGTCGAATTGATTGCTGACCGCTGCAAGCTGGCGATCGATTTCCCAGACGGCTTTGACGACTGACCGTCGACCCAAGGAGTGATAGTGGCGCGGCTGCTGGGTCGTGTTCGTGCGGGCGAACTCGAAGTACGTGTGCCGCAGCGCCAGGCTTAGACTGCGCCTCAGCTGCCTCGCGAGGAGGGGAAACTTCGCTTCCGAACTTGGCTGCCGATAGACAGGCGGCACCGTGATGCCGATGAAGGAACAGTTCAATGAACGGGCTTCGGACGGCGTCAACCAAGGCTCCATGTCCGCGGGGTGCACGCGACCGTCTCGGTTGACTGCCACCTTGACCTTCTGCTTGAGAACTTTGGCTCGCGATAGGCGCTTCTCGAGGGCCTCGATGCTAGACGTCAACGCACCCGTCGCAGGAGCGTGAATGGTGAATCGTGGAGCGACCGTGGGAATCGCCGGATCGTTGGCCTTGCCGCCGTCCTGACCGGCCCAGATCTCGACGATGAGGAACGCACCGAACTCGGTCGACAGGGTCTTGACGATCTCTCGTACGAGTATCGAGAATTGTCCATGAAGTCCCGCTGCACTAGGCGCCGATAGGTAGGACGCTTCGCCCTTCACCAGTTGCGCCGTGCCTGCATCGTCGGACCCCTCTGGATGGCGATAGACGCACAGGAAGGGCAGCTGTCGGTCGATGTGGACGCGCCCCCCGCCCGGAAGGCTTCGGCGTACGGTTTGGTTCCGCGCCAACCGATCGCAGATGGTGGCCACCAGCTCGGCTGAGATTTGGGTCGGTGGGGACGTGCGCTTCCGTGGCTTCTTCGTTCTTGCGGTCGATCGCGAAGTCATCGGGTGGCGCCCATCCCTACGCCTTAGCCCATTGCTGCAACGTACGGAAGGTCGAAGCCGGCAGGTCTCGAACGTCTACGTGGTCATCGGTGCCCGAATCGCCCGTCTAAAATCACTTTTCTCGAACCGATGCCGCTTCATGACGTCGTATAGCGACTTGGGATTCATCCCTGCCGCGATTGCGGTCTCCTTCAGGTTGCCCCGCGTTCGTGAAAGCTGTTCGGCGAAATAGATACGCTCGCACTCTTCGCGGCTTACGTCTCGTACATCCTTCCATTTCTGATCTCGCCAATCGGCCGCGCACAGCGCGTCGAGCACCGAGGCCGGCGCGGTCAGATCCACGCACTCGGGAGCAATCGTCCTAGGGAGATCGCGGATGGTGATCTGCTCCCCTTCGGCAAGCAAGACCGCTCGCTCTACGACGTTGATGAGCTCGCGCACGTTGCCGGGCCAGGCGTAGTGCTGTAGCGCGTCGACGGCCTCGTCGGAAAACCCCGACAACGGGGTCTTCGTCCGCGCACGAAAGTCGTCAAAATACCGATGCAGGAGGCCTGGGATGTCCTCCCGGCGCTCGCGCAAGGCGGGGACGTCCAACGTCACGACCCCAAGGCGATAGTAGAGGTCCTCACGAAAGCGCCCGGCCTCGATTTCGTCGAGGAGGTTGCGATTGGTCGCCGCGATCACCCGGACGTCTACGCCGATCGCCCTTTCACTGCCAATGCGTTTCACTGTCCGCTCTTGGAGAACCCGGAGCAGCTTCACTTGAAGATGACGTGGCAGGTCACTGATTTCGTCCAGGAGTAGCGTTCCGCCGTGGGCGAGCTCGAAGCATCCTCGATGCGCACCAACCGCGCCGGTAAACGCCCCTTTGGCGTGGCCGAAGAGCTCGGCTTCGAGAAGGTTTTCGGGCAGGGCAGCCGGAGTGACTGGGACGAAAGGCTCGGCGGACCTTGGGCTTGCGTTGTGGATCGCGCGGGCCAGTCGCTCCTTGCCAACCCCCGTCTCTCCCTGAATGAGCAAGGAGCTCTCCGACCGGGCAACCCGCTGCGCGATGCGCAAGAACTTCTTCATCGACACATTGCTCGACGAGAAATCATCGAACGTCGGCGGGGCCACATCGAGTCGATGCTGCAACTCGTGAATGCTCGTCTTGCGCTGACGCGTCACGAACGCTTCAAATGCCGCTCGGAGCGTGTCGTCGCTCAGACTGCTGTTGATGACCGCCGTGCAGCCCGCGATCAGTAGACGTGTCCGTTCCTCCGCGTCTTCTTTGTCGCTTACCACAATGGCCTCCGGACTCCCCGGCAGGGCGAGAATCGCCTCCATCGTATGCTCGATGGGATCTTCGACAGCAGACCGGCTGATGACGACGAGGTCGGCCGGAAAGGCCGCTACGCGGTCCCAAAGCACCGCCCGTGCTGGAGCGGTGGCAAGAGCGGCATCAAGAGGCGTGAGGATCGCCTCGAGTCGCTGTTCCAATTGGGAGTCGTCAACCACCAGAAGAACTCGGATAAGCATCGTGGGAGTGCTTACCCTAGCGAGCCGACCTGGGGAAGGTGGAATAGGGTGTCAGCACCCGGTTCTCGGTTGCGCCTCCCCCAGACCGGGCGCCGCGCCGGGCTCCAAACCTAGTTCGGTTCCAAGCGCATATCGACCGATCCGGTAGTTCGTTCAGGGGGTTAGGCAGATTCATCGCGGAAGCCAAGGGTTGGGCACGAATCATGCTTTAGGTGTTCGAGGGAGGGGACTCAGTCTATGACTCATCGGAACCCGAAGGGTCGCCTTGACCATCGAGTTCAAGCCCGATCCCGAGATCGTCGACGCGATTGCCGACGCCATTCGGTCAGCGGTTACCCGGTCCTGAACGCCCTGGAAGGTCGGAGGCGAAGATGCCACGAAGCTACACAATCAAACCAATGAGGAGCGAGTAATGAAGATAGGATTCGTCGTCAACGACATCAAGACTGAGCAAGCTGGGTTCACGACGACCCGACTCGCAACGGAAGCCGTGAACGCTGGCCACAAAGCCTGGCTGATTGGGGTGGGCGATTTCGCGTACGACGCGGACGAGAAGGTGCACGCGAGGGCGACCACTGTGCCCAAAGCGAAATACAAAGACTCCGCAGCGTTCCTCGCCGACCTGCACGGAAAGAAGGCCGTGAAGGAGCGAATCACTGTCGACGATCTCGACGTTCTCATGCTCCGCAACGTGCCGTCGGACGACGTATCCTCGCGCTCTTGGGCGGCAACGGTGGCGGCGGAGTTCGGGCGAGTCGCGATGCGGCACGGCGTGATCGTCGTCAACGACCCGAACGGCCTCGCGAAAGCTGCGAGCAAGATGTACTTTCAGCTCTTCCCTGAGGAGGTGCGACCCCGGACGCTCATCACGCGCGACTCCGGTGAGATCAAGGACTTCGCCAAGGCTCAGGGGGGCAACATCGTGCTCAAGCCGCTGCAGGGCGCCGGGGGCGCGAGCGTCTTTCTAGTAAGGCCTGACGATATCCCTC
>JBATTM010000390.1:0-9438 GCA_049670545.1 Polyangiales bacterium | reverse complement strand
GGTGACTGCCGCCCGCCACGCGCTCGGCGCGCCGCCAGCGAAGGTGGCGTGCAGGAGGGTCAGTGGCACCCCGATTGCAGCTGCGACTCGAACGGGTGCGACCCCGATGCACACTCCCTGGAGCATCCAAGCGATCAGCCGCACCAGCGTCCCGCTGATCAGCGCAATGTGGAGCCCCGACACGGCGAACAGATGCGCGAGACCCACCGCGGCGATCGTGCGACGACGCTCGTAGGGAAGGGCCGCACCGTCTCCGAGGATCAGAGCGCGGGCCACGCTCGCGGTGTCCCCGGGGAGTCCGTCGATCAGGCGCTGGCGAACGCGATCCCTTGCGGAGGACACGATCGATTCCATCGATGTCGGCGAGTCGACTTCGATCGAACCCGTCGCCCAACAAGCGCCGTCGGGCCTACGTGTCCGCCAAGGCTTCAGCGACCGATTCCGTAGGATCGTCGGGGGCCGTACGGCACCCTGGAACTCGACGAGACTCGCGAGCGGCGGTGCGTCACCAATGGGTGTGCGGAGTCGAATGCGCATCGCGCTGCCGACATGGGCGCCCGACTCTCGCCAGCGGCCGGCGACCACTTGAAGCCAAACATCGACTTCCTCGGCACCGAACCGAAGGCGATCGACGGTGGCCGTCGCCGTGATCCTGCCCCGATCGCTGCAGGCAGGGAGTGAAGGACGCGCCATCCCAAGACCGGCACAGCACGAGAGCGCTGCCAACGGCAGGGCCCAGAGCCGGGCGAACAGGGCGTCTCGGGCGAGGGCGAGCGGGAGAGCGCCCATGAGTGCGGCGATCGCCAGGACGGTTTCTCCCCCCGCGACACCCCAGGTACCCGCGGCGACGCCCAAGACCCACGCGAACGCGATCCATCCGAGCACATGGTGAGCCGCAGCAAGGGGCGTGCCGTCCCCTCGGCCCGCAAATCCAGGAAGGACCGGGAGTCCGATCGCGGCGGCCGCCGGTGTCTGCCCACAGCCCGACACCGTTCCCCTTGCGTTCGTCCAACACGGCGACTACCCAGATTCCCCCAAGGACGCGTAGCTCAGCTGGATAGAGCGCCTCCCTCCGGAGGAGGAAGTCGTGGGTTCGAATCCCTCCGCGTTCGCCAAATCCCTCCGTCCGAAACACCCTCTCATGAGCAAACCCAACCCGATCATCGTGCCGCGGATTCTTTGGGCCGCGCTGTTCGTGTCGACTTGTCTGTACGTCGTCGTACTCGGACTGACGGACACCGAAGGCCGCACCGGCTTCGAGGCTATCTCGATGGAGCTCGCAATCGCAGGTTCGGTCACTGCGGGCCTGAGCCTCCTCGGGCCGCGTCTCTTCGCCTCGACGGCGCGGCCAGCAGGCGCGGCCGACGCGGCCGGGGCGGGCACGTACTTGGTACGTTTCATTCTCTCGATGGCGTTGGCGGAAGCCGTCGCGATCTACGGCTTGGTGCTTGGATTGGCGGGAGCTCCGACCCGCATGGTTCTTCCGTTCTTCGCGGTGGCGTGGGTCCTCATGCTCATTCGCTTTCCTAGCCGGGAGCAGATGGAGGCCCAGTGAGCTCTCGAGCCCCTGAAGAGATCCCGGCGGCGTTTTCGTTCCTCCCCCCGAAACTGGGGGACGCGCTCGGTCCGCACCTCGCGGATTGACAGGCCACTGGCTTGTGGCCATTGAGCCGGAGCTGATGCTCAACGCCTTGTTTCCGATCGACGAAGACATCGCATCCCGCGTGGACGCGCTCAACCTTGGATTCAATCACTACGGGATCGACCGATTCGGGATTGACCGGGCAGAGCTCGGTCGGCTTCTGACCTTCTTCGCACGATTTTATCATCACTATTTTCGGGTGCGTGTCGTCGGCATTGAGAACGTGCCTGACGCCGGCCGGACCCTTCTCATCGGGAATCACTCGGGTGGCCTTCCGATCGACGGGTCGATCGTCATGGGGTCTCTCGCGTTCGAGAAGGAGCCTCCGAGGCTCGCGCACGCCATGGTCGACGAGTTCTTCTATGCGTTCCCCGGCACTGCGCAGTTGTTTGCACGGACTGGCCAGTTCACGGGAAATCCCGAGCAAGCGGCGCGCTTGCTCGTGGACGAACGAGTGGTACTCGCGTTTCCCGAGGGCGCGCGCGGCACCGCCAAGCTTGCGAAAGAGGCTGACTCGCTGGTGCGCTTCGGCAGTGGCTTCATGCGGCTTGCGATCCAAATGAAGTGCCCGATTGTGCCGTTCGCGTTCATCGGGGGAGGTGAAGCCCTGCCGACGATCGCCAATCTCACCCGAGTCGGAAAGTTGTTCGGCCTGCCCTACATTCCGGTTCCCCGTTACTTGTTGATGCTCCCTCGTCCGACCAGCCTCGAGCTGATCTACGGAGAGCCCATGGTGTTCGAGGGCACCGGCAACGAGACCGATGCAGAAGTGTTCGAGAGGGTCGAGCAGGTGCGCGACCGTATTGCAGGGCTGATTCGGCAGGGTCGCCAGTTTCGCAACGGACAGCTCTGCGCCAAAGATATCGTGCTCGGGTAGGGCGGCGACTTCGTCTGCGACTTGGACGCGAGCGGTCGCATCTCCGCGCCCTCGAGCAACTTCTCGGTTGCGGATGCGACCGAGCCCGGTATCGGTTAGAGGGCATCCTACGAGGAGAGCTGATTGAGTACGAACGACGGACGACTGCACATCGGTGTCATGGGTGCTGGGGCCATTGGATGCTACTTCGGTGGGCGCCTCGTCGCGAGCGGCCTTGCCGACGTTACGTTCGTGGGGAGACAGTCACTTGCGGACGACATCGCTGCGAACGGTCTGAGGATTCGAGAATTCGACGAAGAAGAAGAACTCTCTGCGTCTCAGATTCGCTTCGAGACCAACCCCGCCGCGCTTCGGACTTGTGATGTCGTTCTTTGCTGCGTCAAGAGCGGCGCGACGCAGGATACTGCGCGTACGCTTGCGGGGATCCTGCCGCCTGAGACCATCGTCGTGAGCCTGCAGAACGGGCTGCGAAACCCCCGAACCCTCCGAGCCGGCCTGCCGCACAACAAGGTCGTTGCGGCGATCGTCACATTCAACGTCGTCATGCGTGATGGGGCGGTCTTTCATCACACGACCTCGGGCCCGCTCGTGGTCGAGACGGGCTCTGATGCGCGGGACCGGCCCTGGGTGGAGGCCTTGCGTGGGTCTCGGATCGAGATCCAGGAAGAGGAGCCCATCGCACCTGAGCAGTGGACGAAGCTCCTGATCAATCTCAACAACGCCATCAACGCGCTGTCGGGGGTTCCGACGCGAGACATGATCCTCTCTCGCGACTATCGCCGGGTTGTCGCGATGGTTCTGGACGAGGCGCTCGATGTTCTTCGCGCTGCCGGGGTGAAGACGGCGAATTTCCGGGGCGTCCCGTTGCGCGTGATGGCGTTCATCATGAAGCTGCCGACGCCAATCGTGAAGGTGGTGATCCGCGCGCAGCTACGAATCGACCCGGACTCACGGTCGTCCATGTGGCAAGATCTCTCGCGTGGGCGCTTGACCGAAGTCGACTTTCTCAACGGAGAGGTCGTCCGGCTCGCGGAGGCGCATGGAATCGACGCGCCTCTCAATCGACGTATCGTGGAGTTGATTCGGGCCGCGGAGCGTACGGGCGAAGGGTCGCCGCAGCTCACTCCCGACGCCCTGCGCCGTGCGATCCGTGCGAAGGTCGCGTGACGCACCCCACCAGTCAGTCGCGCTGCCAACGGAACTCGCGCTCAGACTCGTCAATTTTCAAGTCGTTGATGCTGGCGATACGCCGCCGCATCAGGCCGTTGTCTGCGAACTCCCAGAGCTCATTTCCATAAGACCGAAACCACTGGCCGGACTCGTCGTGGCATTCGTAGCGAAAGGTGACCGCGATTCGGTTGCCCGTGAAACTCCAAAGCTCTTTGCGCAGGCGGTAGTCGAGCTCGCGTTTCCACTTTCGAGTCAAGAACCTTCGGATCTCGTCCCGGCCGCGCACGAAGTCGGAGCGATTGCGCCAATGTGAATCGATCGTGTACGCGAGTGAAACGCGCTCGGGGTCGCGGGTGTTCCATGCGTCCTCGGCGGACTGAACCTTCGTGCGAGCCGTCTCCTCGGTGAACGGGGGTAGGGGCGGCTTGGGTGCATCTTTCGGCATGACGACTCCTCGGTGTGCTAAGAACGCGCCCGCGGCATATACACGAAGCGATTCCGGCTCCCATCGAGCCAAAGCACGATACCCTGACCTGAGACGAGAGGGCCAATGGACACTGTACTCATCGTAGGCGCGAATCGTGGTATCGGGCTCGAGCTCTGTCGCCAACATGCCAAGCGAGGCGACGCGGTTCACGCCACAACGAGGAAACCGTCCCCCGAGCTCGATGCGCTGACGGGGGTCGAAGTCCACGAAGGCGTCGAGGTCACGAGTCCGGAGTCGGTCTCACGTCTCGCGGCCGTCCTCGGTGCGGGATCGCTTGATCGTCTCGTGGTGGCGGCGGGCATACTCAAACCCATGGGGCTCGACGACTTCGACCCCGCCCTCGTGCGTGAGCAATTCGAGGTCAACGCTCTCGGGGTGCTCTCGACGACCGTCGCGCTCCTCCCCTGCCTCTCACCGCGCGCCAGAGTCGCCCTCCTCACGAGCCGGATGGGGTCGATTGCCGACAACACGTCCGGCGGCAGTTACGCATACCGAATGTCCAAAGCCGCGCTGAACATCGCCGGACGCTCTCTTGCCGTCGACCTCGCGCCACGGGAGATCCATGTTGCGATCCTCCATCCAGGCTGGGTCCGCACCGACATGACTGGGGGCAGCGGTCTCATCGACGCGGGTGAGTCGGCGGCGGGAATCATTGCGCGGACGGTCGCGTTGTCGGCGGAGACTTCGGGTCGTTTTTTTCATCACGACGGCCAGGAACTCCCTTGGTAGGCGACCCAGGCGAGTTTTGGGGTAGGATTGCAACATGAGTCTCGAATCTTCCGACGGACCGTTCGATATCAGGACGCTACTCGAGCGAAATGCCCGCTGGGTCGATGAACAGCGCGCCGGGGATGCGAGCTACTTCGAAGAGCATGCCAAGGGCCAGCAGCCACACACGCTCTGGATCGGTTGTGCTGACAGCCGGGTGCCGGCCAACCTGGTGACCGGAACCCGCGTGGGCGAGATATTCGTTCACCGAAACGTCGCGAACGTGGTCGTTCCTGAAGATTTTAACCTTGGGTCGGTCGTGCAGTATTCGGTCGGCGTTCTCGAGGTCGATCATGTCGTGGTTTGTGGCCACTATGGCTGCGGCGGCGTCAAGGCGTCGCTTGGCCACGACGATCTCGGCACGATCAGCGATTGGCTGCGCCACGTCAAAGACGTGTACCAAGATCACCACGACGAGCTTGCTGCGTACTCGAACCCTAACGATGTGGAGCGCAGACTCGTCGAACTCAACGTGCTCGCCGGCGTGCGCGGTCTCGCCAAGATGAGCGCCTTGCAGAACGCGTGGGCGAAGCGGGGAGCGCCCACCATCCACGGATGGGTCTACGACCTGGCCGACGGTGGCCTCCGCGATCTGGGCATCTCGATCGCGGGCCCAGAGGGCATCGAAGAGATCTACCGATTCAATCCAAGCGAATGACGGATGCGCTCAGGGTTTCGTCGGCGAGATGTCGCCGAGGACCGCGGCGATGAGTGCAGCAAGGTCGCGATGCCCTTCAACCGGATGGCGGAGCGGCAGGTCGCCGTTGACTTGATAGTGGTTGCGGCGCCCCGCCCGGTTTCGGGTGAGATAGCCGGCCGCCTCGAGCTCTGAGACGATTCTCTGCACTGCGCGCTCGGTGATCCCAACGCGTTCGGCGACATCTCGCATCCGCACCTCGGCGTCTTCGGCCAGGCACAGCAGCACGTGCGAGTGATTGGTCAGGAATGTCCAGCTCGCTTCGTCTGTCTGTTCTCGATCGCCGCGATTCGCCAACCCTGTGTCTCCATGCCGCGCGAGCCGCCGCCAAGTGGGACGATACCGGAATACGATTTCGCGAGTCAAATCGCGCACTCGCGAGATTTCCCGGATTTTTCAGAGATAGCCTTGCGCGATTCCCAAAACGCGATATTAAATACACGAAATCTGAATCGTGAGTTGAGTGTCATATGGATAACACGAGCAAAGACCCCTCAGTTCCTCGCGTTGCCGTGATCATGGGCAGCAAGAGCGACCTTCCCACGATGGAGCACGCGATCGCGGTGCTGACGGAACTCGAAGTGCCGTTCGAGGCGAAGGTGGTCTCCGCCCATCGCACCCCGGACTTGCTCTTCAGTTACTGCGAGCAGGCGGAGGCGCGAGGAATCGAGGTGATCATCGCCGGCGCGGGCGGCGCCGCGCATCTCCCAGGAATGGCCGCGGCGAAGACTCTGCTACCCGTGCTGGGCGTCCCCGTCCAGAGCCGGGCGTTGCAGGGCATGGATTCGCTGCTCTCCATCGTGCAGATGCCGAAAGGGGTCCCGGTCGGCACGTTGGCTATCGGGCCCGCAGGCGCTGCCAATGCTGCGCTGCTCGCGTCGGCGTTTCTCGCCAGAGGAGACCAAGCGCTTCGGGATCGATTGGGTGCATACCGCTCTGCGCAGACCGCGAAGGTCTTGGAGACAAGCCTGTGACGGCGCTCTTGCCCGGGGCGACGCTCGGAATCATCGGCGGGGGACAACTCGCCCGAATGATGATTCTCGAAGCGAGGACTATGGGGTACCGCACGTGTGTCCTGTCTCCGTCGCACGATGATCCCGCCGTGTCGGTTGCTGATGAGTGGGTGGTTGGCGCCCTCGACGATGCGAGGGCGGCGGCCCGGCTTGCCCGTTGTTCGGACGTCGTGACCATGGACACGGAACACGTGCCCGCGGACGTTCTCCGCCGCATCGAAGATCAGGTGCTCGTTCGACCCTCGCCTTCGGTATTCGAGACAGTGCAGGACCGACGAGCCCAGCGCGCGTTCCTCGACAGGGTCGGTATTCCGCAACCTCGCTGCGTTCCGATCAGGTCGATCGAGTCACTCCGAGAAGAGGCCGCAGCTCTTGGATTCTCCGCCGTATTGAAGAGCTCGCACGCCGGATACGACGGTCGCGGTCAGGCTGTGATCCGAGGCTCGCAAGACCTCGCATCGGCCTGGGAAAAGGTGGGACGACGCCCAGCAGTTCTTGAGGAGTGGGTCGACTTTGACTTCGAGATTTCCGTACTCCTGGCGAGAAACCCGGCAGGGGAGGTTCGGTTTTACCCGCTTGCCCTGAACGCGCACCGCCATCAGGTGCTTCGCACGACGATGGCACCCGCACCGGTGGGCCGCGGGGTCGAGACTGAGGTCCGAGAGATCGCGGAGCGGATCGCGGGTGCCCTCGACCATGTCGGGATGATGGCGGTCGAGATGTTCGTGGTCGACGGTTCCTCGATCCTCGTGAACGAGATCGCCCCGCGACCGCACAACAGCGGTCACTTTACATTCGGCGCGTGTGTCACCTCGCAGTTCGAGCAGCATGTGCGTGGCGTCTTGGGCCTACCTCTTGGAGACACGTTGCTCCCCCAGGGGGCGGCGATGGTCAACCTGTTTGGGGATCTGTGGCGGGAGGGCGAACCCGACTGGACCGGCATTCTCTCGACCCCTGAAGCGCGTCTTCATCTCTACGGGAAACAGGACCCTCGACCAGGTCGGAAGATGGGGCACGTGTTGATCGTGCACCGAGACCCGTTCGAGGCGCTCCGCACAGGGGAGGCTCTCCTCGAGGAACTCCATGGCGGGCCGTCGGTTGAACGAGCGCCGCGAAACGGTTTGTCATGCGCGAACTGATCAATTTCCGATGCTGGCTGGCAGCCACTCGAAAGGACTCGATATGAAGATCACGGTAGCGACAGGCGACGGCATTGGCTCGGAGGTCATGGGTGCGGTGCTCGATATCTTTCATCAAGCGGGTGTGCCTCTCGAGTACGAGGTCGTTCCCATGGGCAAGGCGGTCGCACTCTCGGGCGAGAAGTCTGGCCTCTCCCGTGAAGCACGCGAATCCGTGGAATCGACGGGGCTACTGTTCAAAGGCCCGATGGAGACGCCAGCTGGCGCCGACTACAAGAGCGTCACTCTGACGGCGCGAAAGCTCTGGGGAACGTTCGCAAACAAGCGCGTCTTTCGGACACTTCCCGGGGTGCCCACACCCATCGCGAATCAGCGAATCAATCTCACGATGGTCCGAGAGAACATCGAGGATACCTATGCCGCGGTCGAGCACATGCAGACCCCCGACGTTGCCCAATGCAGAAGGTTCATCACTCGCCCAGGCAGCGAGCAGGTGCATCGTTACACCTTTCGAATGGCCTCACGCAAAGGGGCGAAGCGAGTCACGTGCGCCCACAAGGCTGGTGTCATGAAACTGACGGACGGCCTCTTTCTCGACGCGTTCTATGACGTTGCCAAGGAGTTCACGCATCTCGAGGTCGACGATATCAGTATCGATGGGCTTGCCATGCGGCTCGTCCTCGATCCGAGCGAGTTTGACGTGGTCGTGATCCCGAACCTGCCAGGCGACATCTTGACGGACCTGGCTGCAGGACTCGTGGGGGGCCTCGCCTACGCGCCATCCGCGAACATCGGCGATGGAATCTGCATTTTCGAAGCGGCACACGGGACTTCCCCAAACATCGTCGGTCAAGATCTGGCGAACCCGAGCGCGCTTCTGCTCAGCGGGACGATGATGCTCCGGCACGTCGGGTTGGTTCGCCATGCCGACGTCATCGAAACGGCGCTGCAGCGTACGCTTCTCGACATGCACCGACGGCCAGACCTCGGCGAGCCGATTCCCGTGTTTCGGACCTCCTCGTTCGTGGAGCGGATGTCAGACGAGCTCCGTCGCCTCTCGGTCCCGGTGGGGGAGACGGCGGCGCTCGAGTGCCACGTTCGCGCCGAGCCCAAAATGTGGGTGTCGGAGGCACCTGCGCAGTCGAGTCTCAAGGGGGTCGACGTTTTTCTAGAATCGAACGTGCCTCCGGGCGCGCTCGCCGACACGCTTGGATCCCTTTCAGACGCACTGACGCTGACGATGATCTCGAACCGAGGTACGGAGGTCTGGCCGCATGGCTCCGCGTATACCGACTGCGTCAACCACTATTGCATTCGCTTCGAGAGCAACTCCCCGGTGGAGCAGCGTGCGGTGCTGTCCGTTCTGGAACAGCTCGCCCAGCATCACACCCTCTGCGGGGCCGAGTGGTTGCGCGAAATCGATGGCACGCAGGCGTACTCCTCGGCGCAGGGACAGAACTGACGCCGCCACGCGCCCGGTTATCCTGTGCGGTCAGTTGGTCTGGTCGAACTGCCGCAGTACGATCGCGTACGAGCCCGCGCAGGACCCTTGCACGTCGAGTGTCCCTGAGGCGACTAGCAGAATTTCGACGTCCGGGTCGGTGACCGTGAGCGAGCTGCCTCCCATCTGGATTCCGACCTCTTC
>JBATTM010000389.1:0-2385 GCA_049670545.1 Polyangiales bacterium | reverse complement strand
GGTGGGAGATCGCCATCTCGTGATCACCACGGATTCTCACGTCGTGAAACCGATTCGCTTTCCGGGCGGCGATATCGGCACGTTGGCCGTGGCGGGGACCGTGAACGATCTCGCGATGATGGGTGCCACGGAGCCCCTTGGCCTCACCTGCTCGGCGATCCTCGAGGACGGCTTCTCGACCGAGGAGCTCAGAACGATCTGGGCGTCGATTCGGGTTGCATGCGCCGCCGCTGAAACCACGGTCGTCACGGGCGACTCGAAGGTCATGGGCCATGGCGAGGTGGACGGGCTCATCCTCAACACGACTGGCGTGGGGTTCACCACCCGTCTCGTGCGCGACTCCGGGCTCACGCCGGGCGATCGGATTCTGGTGACGGGCACGATGGGTGACCACGGGCTTGCGATCATGGCGACCCGCAACGAGCTCGCCCTCGAGACCGCACTCGTGTCCGATGTCGCGCCGATCAACTCCTTGGTTCGGCGAGCGCTCGACGTCGGTGGGGACGGCGTCGTGGCGATGAAGGACCCGACCCGTGGCGGGCTCTCGAGTGCGCTCCACGAGATGGCGCAGAAGAGCGGCGTCGGTGTGATCTTGCACGGCCCCGACGTCCCGCTCCGGGAGGAAGTCGTTGCCGTGGGTGAGCTGCTCGGCATCGATCCGTTGATCGTCGCGAATGAAGGCAAGGCGGTCATGGGGCTGAAGGCTGAATGCGCCGACGCGGTTCTCGATGCTGTCCGCGCGCATCCGCTCGGGCGACACGCCGCGATCGTGGGCACTTGTGTGGAGGAACGCCCTGGGTTCGTGGTGCTCGACACCGGGTTCGGCAGCCGCCTCCTACCTGAAGCCGAGGGCGAGCTTCTGCCGAGGATCTGCTGACATGGCGACTGGATCTCACATCCGCGTCGAACGTGAAGGGCCCGTGGGCATCCTTACGATCGATCGACGTGAGAAATTCAACTCGCTCGATGTCGAGACGGCACGGGACTTTCGCCGCGCGGGCCTTCAACTCGCCCGAGACAAAGAAGTGCGTGCTGTTTTGATCCGGGGGGAGGGCGGGGTCTTCTGCAGCGGTGCTGACCTCAAGTACATCCGCGATGGCGGGAACGCATCGGACCTCGGATACCTCCAGCCTGACGCGCATCCCCCAGCGGGAGGGTACGGGGAGGTCTTCAAACAGATCCTCGAGTACATCCACAGCACAATCTCGGAGATCCGGCGCGCCCCAAAGCCATTCGTTGCAGCGGTCGACGGTGCCGCGGCCGCGGGGGGATTCGGAATCGCCATGAGTTGCGATCTCGTCGTGGCCTCGGAACGTGCGTGGTTCGAGTGGGCCTACTTCAAGACGGGCCTCACGGGAGCGGAGAGCTCGACCTTTCTGTTGCCTCGTCTCGTCGGTCTTCGACGAGCACTCGAGTTCGTGCTTCTCAATCCGCGCCTGAGCGCCCACGAGGCACTCGAATGGGGGCTGGTCAACCGAGTCTTTCCGGACGCGAGCTTCGAAAGCGACGCCCGTGCGGTCGTTCAGCGCTTGGCGGAGGCGCCGAGCACCGCGGTCGCGACGGCCAAAGGGCTTCTGAACCAAGCGGCCGGGATGGACCGGCTCGACGTCCACCTCGATGCCGAGGTCGTCGAGCTTTCGCGGATCGCCGAAGGGCGAGATTTCGCCGAGGGCATCGACGCGTTCTTCGACAAACGTGCGCCGAGATTCAACGAGGAGTAGCCGATGCATGAGTACTCCATCGTCGCCTCCCTGATCGATAGCGTGGAACGCGAGGCCCTAGCGCACGGGGGCACGCGCGTTCACCGCCTGCAGGTCAAGATCGGGGAATGCGCGGGAGTCGAGTTGGACCTCCTCGAAACCGCGTTCATGACGTTTCGGGAACGGACGATCTGTGCAGCTGCGCGCCTCGACATCGAGTCAGTCGCGGCCGCATGGGCGTGTCCGTCGTGTTCTCAGCCTATTGAGAAGGGGGCGGTGCTGCGGTGTGTTGGGTGCGCGCGCCCCGCAACGATGATTCAGGGTGACGAGATCATTCTCGAGCGGATCGAAATGGAGGCGGACGATGTGTGAGACGTGTGGATGCGGCGATCCGGAAATCGTGCCCGTCGAGGTTCAGACGCGAATTCTGTCCGACAACGACGCACAGGCCGCCCACAACCGGGAGCACTTCGTGGCCTCGGGCGTGCTGGCGATCAACTTGATGGGCTCACCTGGCGCAGGAAAGACCGCGGTGTTGGAGGCGACATCGAAGGCCGCGGCAGACAGCCTCCGTCTTGGCGCCGTGAGTGGGGACCTCGCGACCGATCGCGATGCTGACCGGCTGAACGCGGCGGGCATTCGCTCCCATACGATCACCACGGGGTCTGCCTGCCACCTCGATGCC
>JBATTM010000388.1:0-5685 GCA_049670545.1 Polyangiales bacterium | reverse complement strand
GGGTTAATTCGAGGGCGCGCTGGATGTGTTCGGTCGCGAGTAGGGCGCCGAGGATGGCCGTGGCGGGGGCGCGAAGGGAGGCGGAGCCGGCGAGTTCCATCACGGCGTGTTCCGTCGCGCCCTCGATTGGGGTTCCGGTTCGCTCGTCTTCGGGGCAGCCGGCCCGCAGCAGGTATTCGCGGGCGACCGCGTAGGTCTCGACGTCGCACTCCGCACCGGCGCGAAAGCCCGCGCGCGACAGACGCACTTGTCCTGCCTCGCCGACTTCGCCGAGCAACAGCTGGCGCGCGTAGCGGCGCCTCATCGCAACGCCGAGAGCCAAATTAGCGTCCGCCGGCAATCGCAGGAACGATGCTCAGCGTGTCGCCTTCCTTGAGCTCCGTCTGCAGGTTGTCGAGGAACCGGATGTCTTCGTCATTGTGATAGATGTTCACAAAGCGACGGATGCCTTTTTCGTCACAGAGGCGATCTTTCATGCCGGGGTGGTTCGCTTCGAGATTCTCGATGACCTCGCCGACTGTGGCTCCGTCGGCGGGCACCTCCTCGTGTCCGCCAGTCAGCGTTCGAAGGGGAGTGGGGATTCGTACCGTGACAGCCATGTTCGTTCCTTTCTGAGCCCTAAGGGATGCGAGCCGAAGTCACGCCGCGCAAGCCGCGGTGTATCGCTCCATCCGAAGATCTGTGATGTCACCCGCACAGAGCGGGCAATCGCCGCGGCGCCGCACGTGGGCCTTCCGAAGCCCGCCGCCTAGTGCCTGGTAGTGCCAGAGCTCGCCCCCGGGGCGTTCACCCTCGAGCACTCGGGCGAGGAGCGCGGCTTGGAGTCCGCCGAGAACACCGACCACGGGGCCCATGACGCCCGCCTCGGCACAAGTCTCGACACGATCCCGCGGGATGTCTTCGAAGAGGCAGCGAAGGCATGCGGAGTCTGGCAGCGCGCACCACGCCCAGCCGCCCCACCGAACGACCCCCGCCTGCACCACGGGTAGACCGGCCAACCGCGATGCATCGGCAGCGAGAAACTTCGTCGGCAGATTGTCCGCCCCTTCGACGATCACCGTGTGCCCCTCGAGCAACGCACGCGCACTCGTCGGCACGAACCGACCTTCGACCGCCTCCACCGACAGGGCGGGCGCTGCGGTGCGAAAGTACGCCACCGCGCATGCGGTTTTCGAGCGCCCCACGTCCTCCGCCGTGAACACCGTCTGCCGGTGCAAGTTGCTTTCCTCAACCACGTCGTCGTCCACCACCGTGACGTGATCGACGCCGCTCTGCGCAAGGAACCGCAACACTGGGGAGCCAAGCCCGCCCGTGCCAATCACCAACACCCGATGCCGCGCGCTCATCGGAAGTACTCCGACAAGCTGAAATACCGCTCACCCGTATCGCATAAGATGGTCACCACGTTCTGCGCGGGCCCAAGCGCGCGCGCGACCTCGATCGCAGCCCAAACGTTGGCGCCCGCGCTGATCCCGACCAACAGCCCCTCCTGGGTCGCGAGCGCAACCTTGGTGTCCCATGCATCTTGGTCGGAGACGCCGATGATCCGGTCGACCACATCGTCGTGATAGTTGTCCGGGACGAACCCCGCGTTCAGGCCCTGAATCTTCGTCGGCCCTGGCGGCCCCCCAAGGAGCACAGGGCTCGCCGACGGCTCGACTGCGATGATGCGTGTGCTGGCATCCGCATCCTTCAGCGTCGCGCCAACGCCACTGACGGTGCCCCCCGTTCCGACCGCCGCGACGAACGCGTCGATCGAGTCCCCTTCGAACGCGCGAAGCAGCTCAGGCCCCGTGGTGCGTCGGTGAACCCCGGGATTCGCCGGGTTCGAAAACTGCTCCGGCATGAACGCTCCCCGCTCTGCCACGATGCGACGGGCGGCCTCGATCGCACCCTCCATCACGCGGTCGGGTTCGGTGAGCACAATCTCGACACCATACGCTTCCAACAACGCCCGTCGCTCGAGCGACATGCTGGCGGGCATCGTCAGCACCAACTTGTACCCCTTGCGTGCACAGGTGAGGGCGAGGCCGATCCCGGTGTTCCCACTGGTCGGCTCGACGATCGTATCGCCCGCGTGCAGTCGACCGTCACGCTCGGCCTCCTCGATCATCGCCACACAGATGCGGTCTTTGACGGAGCCCCCGGGATTGAGATGCTCACACTTCCCCCAAACGGTCGCGCCGCCCTCGGGCGAGAGCGCACGGAGCCGGACGACGGGCGTGTCGCCGACGAGATCGAGGACGCTTTCAACGACGGGTGCGGGCATCAGATCGAATACACGTAGCGGCGAGGGGGTGCCCGTCGAACGCCGTGGGCGTCCCCTCGATCACACAGATCTTGGATCGTGACCGCGTCAAAGCACGCCTCGATTCGGGTCGAAAGTTCGGAGAACACTTCGTCGGTGACCGCGCGGCTGGTTTCGTCTCCGGAGCCATTGGCGTCCGCGTTCCCCGCGAGCACGAGAGGCCCCTCGAGCGCGCGCACGATGTCGCCCACCCGAATGTCCTCGGGCTCGGTCGCCAGGGCGTAGCCGCCGCGTGGGCCACGTTTCGAGGTCACAAGACCGGCGCGCTTCAGGTCCTGGAAGATCTGCTCGAGAAAGCGCGGGGGAATCGCTTGGCGACGCGAGATGTCCTTGATCTGCGTCGCCTTGCCACCGCTGTGAAAGGCGATGTCGAAAATGGCGCGAACGCCGTATCGACCTTTGTTCGACAGCTTCACCGCACGGGATCTATGTGTTCCCGCATCGGAATTGTCAAGAATATCTATTCGGCCGGAAGAATCGGTGCCACGGAGTCCGAACTGCCAGCCCGGTCATCGCCCGACGCCACCGAAAGACCCTCGCCGACGTGACGTCGTGCGCGCTCCAAGATGGCCTCGCACAGGTCACCGAAGTCGTACCCGGCGCCGGCGGCGATTTTCGGGAGGAGCGACGTGGGGGTCAATCCCGGAAGCGTATTGACCTCGAGGACATACTCGTTCTCGTCGGAGGTCACCAAGAGATCGACTCGGGTCGCCCCGGTCGCGCCCACGCAATGCACCGCTCGCTCCGCGAGATTGAGCACCCCTTGGTAGCGGGTAGGGGACAGCCGTGCGGGGAAGTGATATTCGCTCCCGCCCGGTTGGTACTTCGACTTGTAGTCGTAGAAGCCCGCCTTGGGTTCGATCTCGATGGCGCCAAGGGCGTTTCCGTCGAGCAACCCGACTGCAACCTCACGGCCCCGGATCAGTCGCTCGACGAGAATCCACTCATCGAACCGAGCGGCGTCCTGGCACCGCTCTTCCAGTTCGCGAAGGTCACGCGCAGCCCCGGCACCCACGCTCGATCCACCCGAGCGCGGCTTGACGAAGCTTGGAAACCCGAAGGAGCTGTGAATCTGCTCGACTCGGTCGAGCTCATCCCGCCGCACGACGTAGTAGGACGGCGTCGGGACATTGTAGAGCCGAAAGAGCTCCTTCGACTTGAGCTTGTCCATGGCGAGCGCGCTCGCCAGCACACCCGAGCCAGTGTACGGAATGCCCATCGTTTCGAGCATGCCTTGGATGCAGCCGTCCTCACCGTACGTCCCGTGTAGCGCAATGACCGCGACGTCGATCGGGGTCTGACGAAGGACGCGATCGATGTCGCCATCGACGAAAATCTTCTGAACCCCGTAGCCCCGGGCGAGCAGAGCCTCGTACATCGCTTCGCCCGTCTTGATGGAGATCTCACGCTCTGCGCTCACTCCACCGAGTAGGATTCCGATCGCTTTGTCCTTCATCTACCGTCTCCTCATGGTCCACTCTTGCGAAGAGCGGGCCAAGTCCACTTTCGTCGTCTTTTCGCGTCCGGGCTGCTCCCGACGTGTCTCCGATGCCACACGACCGAAGCCCCTCTGACACGCCCCCCGAGACACTCGTACGGGGTTAACAGCGGCGATCGGCCTTCGCCAATTATCCGCAGGCGCCCCTCATGCGATCATGCCCTCGGGAAGTCAAATCGCGCCTGCAGAACCGAAAAAGCGGTCGGTACGACCTTTTCGACGCCTCGGGCGGCCTGTTTCATTGCCTCGCCCCGGTCTGGATGGTACCCGGATAGGAAGGAGGGGGTCCTCTCGGACCCTAAAACTCATTCATCAACCGCTTTTGTCCGGTCGGAGCATGCATAAGCATGGCTGAAGGCACGCCAGGGTTGCGCGGGTGGAGCGAGCAATCGCTCCCCGCCGCAGCATTCGCGGTGTCCTTGGCCGACGCGGCCGACGCCCACCGGATTGGCAGGAACAACAATAACCATGACATTCACGGAAGCCGCCGTGGAGGTGCTTCGCCTTACCGGCAAGCCACTCCACTACAAGAAGATCACCGAAATCGCGATTGAGAAGAACCTTCTCTCCCACGTCGGTAAAACACCTGAAACCACAATGAGTTCGAGACTCGCCACCATGGTCAAGAAAGACCGGGGCGACGCGCCGATCATCAAGGTCAAGCCAGGGGTATTCGCGCTCCGCGACGAGGCGCTCGACGAGGAGGTCGCCACAGATGCCGCGGAGCCCACGGACGAGAGCGAGAGCGAGCCTCGCGAGGAAGTCGAGGCTTTGGCCGAGGACCGCGATAGCGATCCGGGGGCAGACGCAACAAGCGAGGAAGAGTCGAGTAATTCGACGCAAGACCTCCCAGGTTCAGAGGTTTTCCCGGAAGAGGACGACGACGACGAGCTGATCCTCGCCAACCTCGACGACGACGCAAAGGACTCCCGAAGGGGCAGTCGAAAGCGCCGACCTCGACGGCGACGAGAGCGGGATGACGGCCGCTCAGCGTCGAACGAGCCGCGCGCCGCGCGCGAGCCCCGGGAGCCGAGAGAGCCCCGGGGAGCACGAGCGCCACGACGCCAACCGGAAGCCCCGGCCAATCGAGCCGCCGCGGCGGGGGAATCGGTCGGGCGAGACCTGGCGGACTCCATCGAATCGACTGTGCGAGGCCGAAGCCGCCAGCCGAAGACCCTGTTGCAGGTCGCCGAGGCACTCATCGACCAGGGCCGGCTCTCTGGCTCCGCTGCGGACCTCGCGCCCACATTGGCAGCTTCGATTCGTGGCGACAGCGCCCGGCGACGCGCTGCAGGGATGCGTCCCCGCTTTCGCGAGTCCAACGGCGCCGTGGCCCTATTCGAGTGGGACCACCCCGCCGATGCAGTCCGCGCCGAGCAAGACGCAGTGCGTGCTGCGGATCGTCAACAAGACAGTGTGCGACGCGAGTTCGTCAAACGGCTCCGCGACTTGCCCGATGGCGCCCTGCTCGAACTCCTGGCGACGTGGTTGAACGCGGTCGGGGTACACTCGATTCGTGGGGTCCGCTCCGAGTCCGGCGACTTCAGCTTGGCCGGCGTGCTCCGACGGGGTCCGGAAGAGACGCCGCTTGCCATCACGATCTACCGCGGTCGCGCCCCGGTGACCAAAGACGCAATCGTGAGCCTTCGCGGTGGGCTTCACCAGTTCGATCACGCACGGATCGGATGGCTAGTGGCGCTCGGCCAGGTCCGAGACGGCACACACGAAGAGGCACGCGCAGAGGGCGCCGCGCCATGCGCAGTCTTCGATGGCGAAGCCCTTGCGCGCTCGATGGAAGACGTGGGGGTCGGGCTCCGGCGCGTGACGTTGCCGTTATCGGCAATCGACGTCGAGCTCCTCGAGTCGCTCGGTGGCGGTG
>JBATTM010000387.1:0-10637 GCA_049670545.1 Polyangiales bacterium | reverse complement strand
CATCATCGGGGTCGGGCCGCAGAGAAAATAGCGGACCGACCCTGAATCCGTGAGATCGAGGGCGTCGATCCGCTCCGAAAGAACGTTCGCCGCGAGAAGCCCGCGACCCCCTGCCCAGTCGTCGGGTGGCTGGTCGAGTACGTGATCGACGACGAGTCGCTCTCCGAACTCTTCGACCAGGGCCGCGAGCCGGTCTCGAAAGATGATGTCTTGCCAGCCACGGTTTCCGTAGACGAGGGTCACCCGACTTCGCGGCTCCTTTCGGAGGACGGTTTCGAGTAAGCACATGATCGGCGTGATCCCGCTTCCGCCTGCGACCATCACGAGGTGGCGCTCATTGAGGGCGTGCGGTTCGATGGTAAAGTTGCCGGAAGGACCGAGGACCGCGAGTGTATCGCCTGCTCGGAGAGTGTCGTTCAGGTGGTTGCTGACGCAGCCTTGGTCGATGCGTTTCACTGTGATGTGCGTAGGCGTGCCATCGATGCAGGCGCTGGCGAGCGAATAGGCGCGACGATGGACTTTGCCCCCGACTTCGACGTCCACGCTGAGGAACTGACCGGGCTTGAAGCGGATCGGAGAGCCGTCTTCTTCGGTGAGGTAGGCGGAGATGGCGTGGTCGGTTTCCCGCACGACGTCGATGACTCTTACCGTGCGCGACATGTGCGGCGCTTCACGCGGCAGCGACACCACGTCGCCGGGTGTGGGCTGCCTTCGCGCGATCAGCGGGGGCGGGGTCTTCCCGAGGATCAGGCGGCTGTGCAGCATGCGGAGATCGCGGCGGACCGTGCGCACGCGGTTGGCGAGTTTCTTCGGAAGCATGATCAATGGATCGACCTCATCAAGTCTGGTCGGGGCTCGGGTATCTTGAATCAGCGGAGTCGCGTCCCGGCCTTCGATGCGGTCCAAGATCATCCTGGCGTCGAGTCGCGCCTGGTCGATACGTGGAGAGAGGAATCGCGGGAGCGCTTTCGCCGTGAGCGAAGCGACCACGTCGAGCTTCCCCGGGCGTCGGGTGTGAGTGCCCTCCATCTGGATCAGCGTCGCCGAGTTCCCTCAAAGTGTCAAGTGTTACTAGACACTTTACCCCAAAAGGCAGCTATACTCCCGAGAACACGATGATTTTGGGCCCTCTACTCAGGCCGGAAGCTTTTCGCGAACTCCCTTCCACCACCGTCATCCTCGACGCACGTGCCGGCGCCGAGGCCGCACGAGCGTACGCTCGGGGTCATGTTCCTGGCGCGTTCCGAGTGGACCTCGAGCGCACCCTTTCTGCACCCCACGACCCACGCCTCGGCGGTCGCCACCCGCTCCCGCCTCTCGAGCGATGGCTTTGCGATCTTGGGAACTGGGGCGTCGGACCCAACACCCCTGTCGTCATTTACGACGACCATGGCGGCGCGATGGCTGCAGCGCGCGCGTGGTGGATGCTCCGGGCGGTAGGTCACTCCCAAGTTGCCGTCGTCGAGGGCGGACTGCGCGCGCTCGAAACAGAAGGGGTGCCTCTCGATCGCCAAGAGGTCGCCCCGCCGAAGTCGGCGTCCGCCTACGAGACCACCTGCACGTGTTGGCCGACGGTCGATTCTGGATGGATCCAACGCCATCTCGACGATTCAGAGTGGAGGCTGCTCGATGCACGCGCGCCGCAGCGGTTTCGGGGGGAGGTCGAGCCGATCGACCCTGTCGCGGGACACATCCCCGGTGCAGTCAATCTCCACTGGGAGTCCCAACTGGGCGCGGATGGCCGTTTCGCGCCGGCAGAGGACCGCCTCGAGTCGTACGATCGCGCGCGTGGAGACGTTCAGGCGAATCACATCGTGTGCTACTGCGGCTCGGGCGTCACCGCGTGTCACCTGATTTTGGGGCTGGAGGCAGCCGGCGTGCACGGGGCGCAGTTGTACGTGGGCTCGTGGAGCGAGTGGTGTCGCCTTCATCCGCCCCCTTAGCGCGCGTACTTCTGTTCGGCGGCCCCAGGCAGCGGCAGAACCTCCGGGGTGCCGTGCGCGGGGTCGTGCTCGCGTCGATCCGGGAGGATGCTATTGAAGCGGGCGTGACCGATGTTGTCTGGGAATTCCCACTTCGCTTGCCGCGTGATGCGTTCACGGAGCGCGAAGTGGCGCGCGCGGGTGGGGTATGGCGCGTCTGTCAAGACGCAGCCACGTTGGCATCGATCGAGTCGGGATGGCCACCAAGCCGATTCCGCGAAGAGGGTGTGTTCTTCATCGTGTATCGAATGGCCGTCGTTCATGAGGTCGAGCGGCCGTATGGAGATGCCCTCACCGCCACTACATGGGTCTCTCGCCTTCGACGCCGCACACTTTCGACGCGCGAAATTCGACTGCGTGCTGGTTCCACCCTCGTGGCTTCGGCCACGCAGGAGTGGGTGCACGTCGATGCGGACACGCGAAAGCCAAAGCAAGGCACCGCCGAGACGGCCGCCGCGTTCCCAGCCGTGGACGTCGAGCCATCCGTGAAGATGCCCACGTATGAGCGTCTCGACGGGACCGAGAGCACGTATGCGTTCGACATGTGGCAAACGTGGTCTGACCCGCTTGGTCACGCGAACCATCCTGACTACATCGACTGGTGCGACGAAGGCACCAGCAGACGGATGGTCGAACTCGGCCTCGATCCCAATCGGCTCGTTCCCGTGGCCGAGCAGGTGACCTTCAAAGATTCGGTACTCCCTGGGGAACGAGTTCGGGTTCATACCAAGCGCGCCGGGGTTCATGGCCGCTCCGTCGTTCTCAAACACCGGATCGAGACCGATCGCGGCTTGGCAGCAGACGCGACGAGCATCCGCCGCCTCGTGGACGATGCGGGCGGGTCGTTTCCTTCCGCCTGGGACTGATCATGGGGGAAGGCATTCCAAGCGGCACGTCGTTCATGGTCTCGTTCGCGCGCGGGCTCGGCGTCGACGACCGTGATCTCGATCCTCTTGCAAGCCAGTGGTTGCCGCGCTGGATGGGTCTCCTCGCGGAAGCCCCGGGGCACCTCGGCCCCGCCGCCAGGTGGTACCGGCGTTGGGCCCGCGTGACCTCGATGGGCATGGTCGATCACATGGTGCTGCGCACCGAAGCGATCGACGCGAAGCTCCGCGAGGCGATCGAGGCGGGCGTCGATCAGATCGTGATCCTCGGTGCCGGCCTCGACGCACGGGCTTGGCGCTTGCCGAACCTGAAAGGCACCACCGTATTCGAGGTCGATCACCCCGCGACCCAACGTTTCAAGCGTGCGCGAATCGGGGACGCACTGCCCCCAACCGAGGTCCGATACGTCCCGGTCGACTTCGAACGTGAGCGCTTCTCCGGGGCCCTCGAAGCGTCCGGTCTCGTGCAGACTCGTGCGACCGCGTGGATTTGGGAAGGGGTGGCCATGTACCTTCCCGTGGCCGCGGTCGAGGATAGTATCGCGCAGATGACACGCCTCTCTGCGCCCGGAAGCCAGTTGCTGATGACGTACCGAGTCCCCGACGCGCTTCCGTTCGGGCGCATTGGCGCAATCGCGATTCCTCTCGTGTTCGCGATCGGGGGAGAGCCTCTTGGGGCGGCGTTTTCTCCTCGGGACCTCGAGTTGCAGTTGCGGCCCGAGTGGCGTGTTTCCTACGACGCCGACGCGACTGGTTGGCGCACCTTGACCGGTTCGCCTGCAGATCCATCGCGAAGCTTCTTGTCAGAGCGACTCGCCGTGGCGACGCGAGAAGCCTGATGTGTACGATCATCGTGCGCCATCAGATCGACGAATGGTGCTCTACCGTCATCGCTTCGAATCGCGACGAATTCTATCAGAGGAAGGCGACGCCACCGACGGTGCTCTCGTCAGATCCCATCGTCATTGGAGGGCGCGACGAGAGCAAAGGCGGCACTTGGTTCGGAGTGACCGTTGGCGGGCTACACGCCGGCCTCACGAATCAGCGAACGTTTGGTCTGCCCGACGACGTTCTCCGTTCGCGTGGCGAGCTCGTGTTGCACGCGCTCGAGACGGGCTCGCACGCGGGCATTCGAAGCTATCTCGAGGCTATCGACCCCCAACGATACAACGACTTCAATCTAATCTATGGAGACGGAGTCTCACTCGAGGCCGCATATGGGCGTCGGGCGAGCACCAAGGTTGAGTTCGAGACGCTCGGCAAAGGCGTGCATGTGCTTTGCAATGGTCGCCTCGGGTCGCCGGAGTTTCCGAAGGCCCGTATGGCGGCGTCGAGGGTGCGCTCCATCGTGCCACAGCCTTGGGAAGGTTTGATGCGCGAGCTCGCGACGGTTCTGTCTGACGGTTCGCTGCCGGATGCGGCTGATGTCCCAGCCGTTCCAGACAACGCGCTCTTCGATCAAGACCTCGCGCGGCACCTCCAGGCGATCTGCGTGAAGACTCCAATCTACGGCACAGTCTCTTCGACCGTGGCCGCGATACGACCAGGCGAGGCGCTGCAGTATCACTACTCGGGCGAACCTGGGGCCACGGACGGCTTCGAAGATTTCACCGACCTGGTTCGGCCGTAGCCTCACGTCAGCGGATCTGGTCGATGAACCGTGTCGCCGAGGCGGCCGCTTCAGCCATGTTTTGCGCTTCGGTCCGTCCGCTCTTCTTGCGAGGCTTGAGGGAATGGTCCCCGTCTTCGACCCATGTGACTGAGATCGTCGGCGCGAGCGGGTAGGTGTCGACCTCTTCCGGGGTCCCGAAACGATCCCGGGTGCCCTGCACGATCAGGCACGGGCTTCGAAGGGCCTCGAGGTGGGCGGTTCGCAGCCGATCGGGCTTGCCGGGAGGATGGAACGGGTATCCGAAACACGTGACGCCCGCAACGCCGAGGTCGTCGGCCACCATCGAGGCGATGCGACCGCCCATGCTCTTGCCGCCGACGACCAGTCGTGAAGGGTCACCAAGCGTGGCAACGATGTCGCGAAACTGCGCTAGGAGTTTCGGACCGCGGTCCGGTCCTCGGCGCTTCCCGTCGACCCGGCGCTTCGCCATGTACTCGAACTCGAATCGGATCACCGCGACTCCGTGCTCCGCGATCGCGGTGGCTAGCGTGTCCATGAAGGGCGAGTCCATCGGAGCCCCCGCGCCGTGCGCCAGCACCAATCGCATCTTCGCGTCCGCCGGGCCGTCTCTCAAGACTTCGGTCATCGTCTCTTGAGAATCACGACGGCCGTGTCTGCCCGCAGATTCGGGTCGTCGGAGGGATCGATCTGAATGCCCGTGCTGTCATCGTAGTAGCGTGCGTCCTCGATCGAGACGTCCATCTTGTCGCACAAGTCGAACACGTCTTGGATCGAGGGAAACCTTCGGTTGGGCGTGTCGTACCAGTCGAACTCGTACGCGCCCGGGGCCTTCGGCACGCGCCCCTCGGTGGCGAACATCTCGCGGAGGCTCGCATATCCGAAATTCGCGAAACTCAGAATCGCGCGTTTGCCCACGCGAAGCGAGTCGGCAAGGAGCTTCTCGACATTGGGCACGGCCTGGAGCGTCGAGGAAATCACCACGTAGTCGAACGTTCCGTCGTGAAACTCGGGCAACCCGAGATTGAGGTCGCAATCGATCGCATCCACCCCGTGCTGCATCGTCGCCGCGATCAGAGGCGTGCTGACGTCGACACCCACTAGACGCGCGTCTCCGCGTGCTTGAAGTCGTGCGAGAAGGTCGCCTTCCCCACATCCAAGGTCGAGGACGCTGCTTCCTGGCGGGATGAGTTCGAGAATTCGATCGTCCTCGATGCGTCGTCGCGGCTCACGGGGAACCCGTTCGCCGAGCTTGGCCCGGAGTAGCGGACCGTACCCATCGATGTCATTGGGCAGGAGGAATCCGTCGTGCCCTCCGTCCGTCTGGATTTCGCAATAGGAAACGGCTTGGTCGAGGGATGTCATCGCGGCCACGAGATCTCGTGACTGGAACGCCGGAAACAGCCAATCGCTCGAGAACGAGACGACCAACCAATCGCACTCGGCGTCGCGGAGCGCCTGTTCTCTTTCTTGCGGGGTGCCACCCATGTCGAAGTGGTCCATCGCCAGGGTGATCGACACGTACGAGTTTGCGTCGAAGCGGCCCACGAACTGGTCGCCCTGGTAGGCCAGGTACGAGCCCACCGAGAACCTCTTCTCGAACTCGGTAGCGATGTCGCGGGGTTCGTGTCGGTTGAAGTCGAAGCGTCTCGTCATCGATTCCGAGGACAAGTACGTGATGTGGCCGAGCATGCGCGCCAGCGCCAAGCCCTTGTGCGGAAAATCCCCCGTCCCGTAGTACTGCCCGTCGTGAAAACATGGGTCGGTCTGAATCGCGTTCCGGCCGACGACATCGAACGCGAGAGCCTGCGCCGTCAGCCGCGACGACGACGCGATGACGATGCCTGTCTCCACACACGAGGGGTACCGCGTTGCCCAGCACAGGGTTTGGTGACCTCCGAGGGAACCGCCGACAACCGCCCGTAGCTTTCTGATCCCCAAAAGATCGACGAGCCGCTTCTGTACGTCGACCATGTCTTCCACCGTGATGAGCGGGAAGTCACTTCCGTACGGGGTGCTGGTGGTGGGGTCGATCGTGCTCGGCCCCGTCGTTCCGCGGCAGCCGCCAAGCACGTTCGAGCAAATGACGAAGAAGCGGTCGGTGTCGACCGGCCTGCCCGGCCCGACGAGCGTGTCCCACCAGCCGGGCTCGTCTTCTTCGTCATGTTGCGCGACGTGCGAGTCGCCAGAGATCGCGTGGCAGACGAGAATCGCGTTGCTGCAATCCGCGTTCAGCGTGCCGTACGTTTCGTACGCGACTTCGACGCTCGGCAAGGACCCTCCGAGGCGCAGCCGGAGCGGCTCTACGAACGTCGCGGTTTGACCGTGCTGTAGGGGTCGGCCCGTTCTGACGGAATCGGTGCTTTCGAAGTCTTCGCTCATCCCGGGCCCGGGTGGGCAACTCAGCCCGTGGCTGTCTCGAGTGCCTGCTTCAGGTCCGCGATGATGTCCGACACGTCTTCGATCCCGACGGACACCCGGACGTACTCGGGCAGGACACCCGTCGCCGCTTGATCTTCGGCACTCAGTTGCTGATGGGTGGTCGACGCGGGATGGATGACGAGGGTCTTTGCATCGCCGATGTTGGCGAGATGAGAGCAGAGCTTGCAAGCGTTGATGAATTTCTTCCCCGCCTCCATGCCACCCTTGATTCCAAAGCCGAGGATCGCACCCTTGCCGTGGGGCAGGTAGTGGTTCGCGGCTTCATGGTCCTTGTGAGAGGCGAGACCTGGGTAGTTGACCCACTCGACTGCATCATGTCCCTCGAGAAACTCAGCGACCGCCTGCGCGTTTTCGCAGTGCCGCGGCATGCGAAGGTGCAAGGTTTCGACGCCTTGCAGGAAGAGGAACGCCGCAAACGGACTCATCGCGGCACCGGTATCACGGAGCCAATGCGTTCTCGCGTACATCAGATACGAGACGTTGCCCATCGGTTCGAGGGCATCGGCGAACACCAATCCGTGGTAGCTCGGCGAGGGGCCGCAGAGCTCGGGCCACTTGTCGCGCTGGTCGGTCCACTTGAAGTTGCCCGAATCGACGATCGCGCCCCCGATGTGGGTGCCGTGCCCTCCGATGAACTTCGTCGTCGAGTAGACGTTGATGTCGACCCCGTGCTCGAAAGTACGAAGAAGCGCGGGGGTGGTTACGGTGTTGTCGCAGATCAAAGGTAGCGCGCCGTGCGGTGCGCTGTGGGCGGCGTCCGCGATGGCGCGAAAATCGGGGACATCGTTCTTCGGGTTTCCGATCGACTCCATGAAGACGAGACGCGTATTCTCGTCGACCAAGTCGTGAATCTGCTCGGGGTGATCAGGGTCGAAGAAGCGTACCTCGATCCCCAGGTTCTTGAACGTTTGCGTGAACAAGGTCCACGTGCCCCCGTAGAGGCTCGTCGCCGAGATCATGTTTTGCCCTGAGTGACATATGCTGAGGATGGCGGCGTTGATCGCAGATTGCCCGGACGCGAAACACAAACCCATCACTCCGCCATCCATGGCGGCGAGCCGCTTTTCGAGCACATCGACCGTGGGGTTCATGATGCGCGAATAGATGTTGCCGAACTCCGCCAGGCCGAACAGCGCAGCCGCGTGGTCGGTGTCGTTGAAGACGTAGGACGTGGTGGCGTAGATCGGGACGGCCCGGGCGTTGGTGGTTGGGTCGGCTTCTTGGCCGCCGTGCAGCGCCAGCGTTCCGAGTTTCTGTTCTTCGGTCATGGTTGCCTCTCCTCCGATTGGGCCGGCGAGAATAACGCAGGGGTGCTGCGAGTGCCAGCGTCAGTCGGTGACTCGGGAACTAGGATGCGAACAGGATGAGGGCGAGGGTGACCATGGCGGGGACGCCTTGCAGAAGGAAGATCCGCATGTTGACCGTCAGGCCTCCGAAGATGCCCGCGACGGACACGCACGAGAGGAAGAGCACCTTGAGCGTGAACGCGGTGTCGGGGTTCGAGACAATCAAGCTGAGGACCAATCCCGCGACTAGAAACCCGTTGTAGAGGCCTTGGTTCATCGCAAGCCCCTTGGATGATTCTGCGACTTCTTTGGTCAGCCCGAACGTCTTTCGGCCGAGGGGCTTCGTCCACAAGAACATTTCGAGGATCAGCGCCCAGACATGAAAGGCTGCGACGAAGATGATCAATCCGGTGATGAGGGCTTCCACGGGGGCCGAGCCTACCAGGGCTAGCTGCTACACGAAAGCGCGGAACACCCCGGTCGAGAACGCGCCCAATCCGGTCGTTTTTCGGCATACTGCGCGTGGTGCGGTTGTGCGTCGTAGGGCTTTCGCATCACCTCGAGCAGCTCACGCACCAACGAAGGGTCGCCTCCCTCGGCTTTGTCTATCGCGAGCTGCGCAAGGTAGTTGCGGAGCACGTACTTCGGATTCGCGCCGTTCATGATTTCATGTCGTCTCGCGGCCGGCAGGCCGCTGCTCGCCGCTCGCGCAGCGTAGGATTGGAGCCAACCGTCGATCTGTTGGCCGGGCGCGCCCTCGAGCGCGGACGGGTCGTAGTACGCATCTCGAACAACATCGATTCGCGCCTCGGCATCGCTCGTTTCGACGTCGAGGTTCGCGAGGTTTCGATAGAAGATCGTCATATCGGTTTCTGCGACCTGAAGGACGCCGAAGAGGTCGGAGATCAGTGTTTCGTCTTCTTCGCCGCGAAACGACTCGAGCCCCAATTTCGCGACCATCATTTCCCGGTAGGTTTTCTCGAACGTATCGGGGAACGAACGGAGGGCGTTCTCGAGCGGCTCAGCCTCCCCGACGAGCGGGTAGAGCGCATTCGCGAGGCGGACGAGGTTCCACATGGCGATGTTGGGTTGGTGGCCGTAACGATATCGGCGGCCCCCAGCGTCCGTGGTGTTGGGCGTCCAGCCTGGGTCGTAGTTGTCGAGCCAACCGTACGGGCCGTAGTCGATCGTCAGGCCGAGAATCGACATGTTGTCGGTGTTCATCACGCCGTGAACGAAGCCCACGCGCATCCAGTGGGCGATCATGACGGCTGTGCGTCTCGCGACCTCTGCCAGCCACTCGAGGTAGACATCTCGGGAGGGGGCACCGAGTTCCGGGAAGTGGGTCGTGATGGTGTAGTCGGCCAGTTTGCGAAGGACGTCCAGCTCTTCCCGAGCGGCGAAGATCTCGAAATTACCGAAACGAATGAACGACGGCGCCACACGACATACGATCGCACCAGGCTCTGGCCGCGCGTTTCCATCGTAGAACATGTCTCGAACCACCTGGTCGCCGGTCGTGACCAGACTGAGCGCACGGGTCGTCGGAACTCCCAGGTGGTGCATCGCCTCACTGCAGAGAAACTCGCGAATCGAGGACCGGAGGACCGCCCGCCCGTCTGCCGTCCGGGAGTAGGGCGTTGGCCCGGCTCCCTTGAGCTGCAACTCCCAACGCTCTCCTTTCGCGTTGACGACCTCGCCGAGACCAATCGCACGCCCATCGCCGAGTTGCCCCGCCCAGTTCCCAAACTGATGACCCCCATAGCAAGCCGCATACGACGTCATGCCTGGCCACGACGCGTTTCCCGCAAGGACCTCGGCAAGTCGCTTCTCGTCGTCGGTGCCGGAGATCGAGAGGCCAACCATCTCGGCTACTTCTTGCGAGTGTGCGATGAGCGCGGGTGCGCGCACCGGCGTGGGCTCGACGTACGAGAAGCAGGCGTTGTGCACCTGGCGCCGCTGGTTGGAAGTGTCTGGGTCCGCCGGGAGCTCTCGTGTGAAGCTGTTGTCAAAACTGAGCATGCGTGCCGCTCTATCTAGGGCGAAACGGTGGCGCGTCGAGGTGGCCCAGGCGTCAACGCCAGGCGAAGACGGGTTGGTCGTACTGAGCCACCCGCGTGTCGCGGCCGTGGATCGCCACCTCCCGCAACTGATAGAGGACCGCAGCGGTCGGCGCGAAGATGAAGTCTCCCAGCAACGGAACCGAAATCACGGGCCGGTCACTTTCAGGGATGTCGAAGATGCGAGGGACCTCGGGGGCATCCAGCTCGTGGAGGGCGACTCGGTGTGCTTCGGCAACCTCGTCTGGATTCGGCTTCAAGACGGCCTCCGCGCCCCCCCAAACCACGACCGGTGTGATCACGAAGCCCGAACGCGTCGGGTAGTCGTCGAGCAGACCGAGGACGCGATCCGA
>JBATTM010000386.1:0-14344 GCA_049670545.1 Polyangiales bacterium | reverse complement strand
GTAGAGGTCCTCGCGGAAGGTCCCGTCATTGACCATCTGGCGAAGATCTCGGTTGGTCGCCGCGACGACGCGGACGTCGACAGGAATCGTGCGGGAGCCGCCCACGCGCCGGACCTCGTGGGTCTCGAGAACGCGCAAGAGCTTCGGTTGAAGGCTGATGTCGAGTTCGCCGACCTCATCGAGAAACAGCGTCCCGCCGTCGGCATGCTCGAAGCACCCACGGCTCCGATCTGCGGCGCCCGTGAAGGAACCGCGCTCATGACCGAACAAGATGCTCTCGATCAGGTTGGCCGGGATCGCGCTGCAATCCTGGACGACCAGGGGCTTCTGGGCGCGCTTGGAGGCCCGATGAATTGCACGGGCGACGAGCTCCTTGCCTGTCCCTGTCTCGCCTCGGATGAGGACGGTGAGATCGGAAGCCGCCACTTTCTCGAGCACCGCGAAGATCTCACTCATCCGAACGCTGTGCCCGATCAGCTCGAAGAACCGCTCTTGGTGGCTCAGATCGATCTCGACCGTTCCAGAACCGACCTCGAATCGCACCACCGTATGGCCGAGCTTCAAGGTGACACCGGGCTCGAGCCAACCCTCCCGGACGCGCACCCCAGACACGGAGGTTCCGTTGGTCGACCCGAGATCGCGAAGCAAGAACCCGGCCTCGTTGGCGACGATCTCGCAGTGCGTTCCACTGACCGATGTGTCGGTGAGAACCAAGTCGCAGATCAGGCTTCGCCCAATCGTGACCCGCTCGCTTGCGATCTCGACCCGCTGCCCAGTTTCAGGGCCTTCGACCACCACCAGGCGGCTCTTGCGCAGCTTTCGCTTGGTCGCCTTTCGATCGACGAAGATCGTCGTGAGCGCCGGGTCGTCGCTCACTCGGCATCCTTGCGGAGTTCAGCGATCGCCTTCGCGTAGTCGGTGGTATTGAAGACCGCACTGCCAGCAACCAGGACGTCGGCGCCGGCACTCACGGCTTCGTGTGCGGTCCCAGGTTTGACGCCTCCATCGACCTCGAGGTCGATGTCGCGCCCTGACTCGTCGATCATCGCGCGCACGGCGGCGACCTTGTCCGTGGATGAGGGGATGTAGCTCTGTCCGCCAAAGCCGGGGTTTACGCTCATCACGAGGATGAGGTCGACGTCTGCCAGAACGTAGCGTAGGCCCTCGGGAGGGGTATGGGGGTTCAGGGAAACGCCGGCTCTTTTACCGAGAGAGCGAATCTGCTGTATCGTTCGGTGGAGGTGGGTACTCGCTTCGGCATGCACAGTGATCACATCTGCGCCCGCTTCCGCAAACGACTGAACATATTTCTCTGGCTCCACGATCATCAAATGGACATCCACCACCCGCTTCGTGGCAGCTCGGATCGCCTTGACGATCAGGGGGCCGATCGTGATGTTCGGCACGAAACGCCCGTCCATGACGTCGACGTGAATCCAATCGGCGCCTGCTTGGTCGACGGCTTGGACTTCGGCTTCGAGGCGCCCGAAATCCGCCGAAAGGACGGAAGGGGCGATGCGGAGGGGCTTTTTCGATCGCGACACGGAAGCAGTCAAGCGCCGCACGGCTGGCCTGTCAATGATAACCGTTCCTTGACGCTGAACCCCGGCACAATCGACAATACATCGACGCCTCGCGGGGAGGCATACGGGCGATAATGACCGATCAGAGATACCGCCTGATCGAGAAACTGGAATCTGGTGGCATGGCCGAGGTTTTCCTCGGTGAGGCGACCAGTGTCCAGGGTTTCAAGAAACGCGTCGCGATCAAGCGCGTCTTGCCGCATCTCGCTTCGCACAAGAACTTCATCGGGATGTTCCTCGACGAAGCACGCCTCGGAGCACGCCTTTCGCACGCGAACATCGTAAGTGTCTTCGACATTGGATCGTCTGAGAACTCCTTCTTCATCGTGATGGAGTTCATCGACGGGACCAACCTCAAGAAGATCATGGAGACCCTGCGGGTCAAGCGCGAACCCTTCCCGCTCAAGGATGCCATCTACATCGCGATGGAGGCCTGTCGCGGCCTCAGCTACGCGCACGAGCTGCGCGACGAAGAGGGCAACGAGCTCGAGCTCGTGCACCGAGATGTGTCTCCTCCCAACATTCTCATCAGCAGTCGAGGCGAGGTGAAGGTCACGGACTTCGGTCTCGCGAAGGCACGCACGCAACTCGAGCGCACGGACCCAGGCGTCGTCAAAGGCAAGTTCAGTTACCTGTCGCCCGAAGCCGCGACAGGCCAGGACGTCAACGAGAACGCAGATATTTTCGCGCTGGGCGTGTGTATTTGGGAGATGCTCGCGGGACGAAGACTGTTCCTCGGCGACACCGACTACGAAACGGTGCAGGCTGTTTCGAGGGCCGAAATTCCATCTCTCGTCGGCGACCACCCGGAGATCGAGCCGGAGTTCGAAGAGGTGCTGCACCGTTCCCTCGCGCGCGATCCGAGAGAACGCTTTCCATCTGCTCGCGAGTTCGGCGACGCCCTCGCGAGCTACCTGTTCGCCCGCAAGATGAAGGTCACATCGTACGACATCGCCAACCTGGTAAAGGCGGCGCTCGAACGGCAGAAGTCGGTCCCGCCACAACCGGTCATGATCGACACGATGATCCAAGAAGAGCTGGCGCGATTCACGTCACTCGACAGCCCCGCGGAAGAGCCGATCGACGAAGCTTCTTTTGGCCTGCAGCCCAACGATGGCGCCCACCCACTCGACGCGTCGGACTTCGTAGACCCAAGTCAGTGGTTCGAAGGTGATCAAGACGTCGAGGACGCGATCGAGAACGTACGCGACAGCGCGCCAGCCGGAGCGACCATGGGGTGGCTCGAGGCTGGGTCGAAGGACGAAGGGCTCGGTGCCGCGCGCCCTCGACTTGGCCCCATGGGACCCTCGCTCAACCCGGGGCCCCAAGCTGGCGACAAGACGGAAGCTGCCCCCGTGATGACATTCCGGCCGCCGAACCGCGCGCGCTCGGGGGCGACCCCCACGGCGCCCGCCCCGCACCGGTCTGGGTCACAGGGAGAGCCGAAGCGCAACACACCGAAAGTGGTTGGGCTCGTGGTGGTTGCGCTGATCTTGCTGAGCGCTGCTGGGTTCGTGGCGGGGCGGTTCCTCACACCCTAGGCGGCCGCTTGGCTTTGGCGTGCACGGTGCGCCCGAGCTGACGGAGACGCTGATACTCTTGCGACCCGATGGTCGTTTCTCCGAACCGGGCAGCGAGATACGCGTCGGTCACGGCCTGCACTTCGTCCGCGGCCAAGAAACCTTCCCGGGCGAGTTGCTCGGCATGCTCTGCGGGCGTCACATCGGGTGGCCTGGCCTCGCCGGCTTTGCGAAGGCTCGACTCGAGGGCGAGGTAGAGGCGAACCGCGCGATCGCGATCGGGATCGAGCTTGCGGCCCGCGCGACTTCGTCGTCGTCGTCTTTGGTTCCACCGCGCCCACAGGACGCCTACGCCGAAGGTGCTCATGATCGCCACGAACCATCGCCAGTCTGGAGTCAGCGGGATGTCGAGGCTGTCGTCGTCGGTCGCGCTAGGGCCCGAGTGGGTGGTCCGCGAGCGACTATCACTCTTGAGTGAGTGGTACCACGACATGAATCCGCGAAGCGCCCGCGCCTGATCTCGAATGTTGAACTCGACCACGTACTCGGCCCAGCGAACTCGAAGTGCGTCCATCATCTGACGAATCTTCACGGCGAAGCTCGAAGGCAGGGTCGACACCTGACGCGAGGCCGGGGTGGGATCGAATGTGACCCACTTGCCCGCGATCATGACTTCGACCCAGCTATGCGCGTTTCCGTTCCGGACCGCGTAGTACCCGCCGTAGGGGTTGTAGTCCGCACCCAGGAAGCCGGTGACGTTGCGTGCTGGGTACCCGAGCGACCGCATCATGATCGCCATGGCGGTCGAGAAGTACTCGCAGTGACCTGCCTTCGCGTCGAACAGGAACACATGGAGCGGGTCTCGCCCCTCGGTATCGGGTTGCTGTAGCGAGTACTCGTAGCCGCCCGCACCTCGAAGATACGACTCCACGCGCTGCGCGATCTCCATCGGGCGAGTGTCTCCGGCTGACACCGATCGGGCGAGTGCCTCGATTCGCTCGTACCCTGGCGGCACTTCGAGGTAGCGTTCTTCGAGCCTGGGCGGGAGCTCTTCAGGGAATGCCCGTGCGGACGCACTCGTGTAAGCCTTGTACGTCAGCGGCGCGTCGAACCGCTCCCGGTAGCGAAGATCGAGACCCGGCGCGTACTCGATCTTGCGGTATCGATTGCGGCCAGACCGCACGATGGGCGGGACCTGTAGGGCGACCGTGCCCTCCGGAATGAATAGAACCGACTCCTCCATCGGGTCGAGGATGATCTCGTATTCCTCGTCGCCGGGCTCTGGTGGCCGCTGCAGCAGGTACGTATCTTGGAGTCGTCGCGCATCGTTACCTGGAAACTGGGTGCGGGACCATCGACCCTCGCTGTAGCGGTCGAACGAAGTGCCCCGAAGGCGAAGGCCGATCGACTGCGGGGGCGGGTCGGGCATCTCGCCAAGCTTCACGCGCATGACAACGGTCGGGTCGTCGCGGATGGTGCCGAAGCCTCCGAGCTGGACGTCGTCCCCGAAGCCGGCAACGGATTGAACGCGCGTCCCGAGGTTCGACAGGAGCCCGAACCCCACCCGTGGAAACGCAAAGAACATCGCAGCGGTGAGGATGAATAGCGGCACCGCCAGTAGGGTGGTTCCCCCGAAGAACGACGGTGTCGCCAGTTCCCGGCTTTGCAGCTCTGCCTGCAGCATCGGCGTTCCCTCGCCCCATTGTATTTCGAGCTCTCGTCGAAGGTGGGTGAGCGCGAGCATCCATGGCATCACGATGACGAACCCGAAGAAGACCAGCGCGTAGTCGAGCCCTGCGGACAAGACCGTACCGGCGATCAAGTGTAAGAACCCGAGAATCGCGATCTGCTGATAGTCCGCGGCGCTTTTGCGGTGTGCGAGGCGCGATAGCTGAAGAAACGCGGCGTACTGCACCCCGACCGTGAGAACGGCCTCCCCGGTGAACGACCGAAGAGCCTGAACGAGGAGCGCAACGACTGCGGCTACGCTCCAAAAGCGCGTGTATCCGGGGCGATCGAGAAGAGGTCGCTCTGCAAACCAACTGACGCCGAATGCAAGAACGATGAGGCTCATGTCGAAAACGTCGAACGTGGTCCCTAGCATCAAGGCGATCAGCCCGAGCCCCGCGAACAGATAGGTGACGATCTTGTGTGCGAGCGCGAACTTCACGCGGCCTTCTCCCTCGACTTCGGTGGCGCACTCGCGACGAACGGTTTGAGGAGCGCCAGGAAGCGCCAAATCGGATCAGGTGGCGCACCACCAAGCACCAAGGGCGAGGCTTCGTCGGCCGCACGCACCTGGACGGACACGCCCTGCGCGAGATAGCCCGCGGTCGAGGTGGCAACTTCCGAAATCGAATGCTCGAGGGCGTCGCGCCAGACGCCAAGCTCTTCTTCGGAAAGACCTGAGGGGCGCGCGTTGTCGACCGAGAGTGTGACGAACAGGCTTAGGTCCTGGTCACGCTCACGAACGACGAGTTCCCCACGGGTAGCCGTACGCGTCCAATGGATGTCCCGGGATTCGTCCCCGTCGCGGTAGTAGCGAACGCTCCCTGCGAAATCAGTACCCCGACCGGTTCGGTGCATCGGTGCTGCGTCCCCGGGCATCTGCGCGAACGGAGGCGTTGGCGCACTGTCGAGCAGGGCGGGGTAGACGACGATTTCGTCCGGGAGGAAGACCGTGTAGCCCTTCTCGATGAGCCCGAACGGATAGCGCGTCAGTACACGAACCGAACCGAACTCAATCAGACCGCGGCTCTTGGCTTGCACACCATAGGTAGCCCCCGCCGAATCTTCCGGAGGCACTCGCAGGAAGCGCGCGGGCTCCGCCTGGCCGCCGTCGACCTCGTCGACCGCCTCCACAGAGACGCTGGCAAGCCATCGCTTGTCGTTGAAGCCCGTCATTTCGATGATCGCACGCCTGCCGGCGAACATCTGTCCGGGTAGCTTCCTCTGCATCCGCAGCTTCCAAAGCGCGAGATCGCTGAGCACGCCGCTGACCAGAAGGAGGCTCAACAACAGGCCGAGCACGAGATAGAGGAGATTGTTGGCGGTGTTCACCGCAGCCAACCCGACGCCGAGGGTGACGAATAGAAAGGCGCGGCCCTCGCGCGTCAGTCGAAACTTCCTTCTGCTTCGCTTTCGTCGAAAGATCCGCATCGCGCGTACCGGTTAGAGCGGGACAGCCACGACGGTGAGCAGCTCGCGAATCACGCGCTGCGCGTCGTCGCGAACGGCAACGCCCGCAACCGCACCGCTGACCTTGACGCGGTGAGCGAGAACCGGGCCAGCAAGGACTTTGACGTCGTCCGGGAGCACGTACGAGCGCCCTTCGACGAGAGCACGGGCGCGGGCCGCCCGCTCGAAACCAAGTGCACCCCGCGTCGAGACACCCACCGACAGCAAAGGTGTCGAACGAGTCGCGATCACGATCCGGTGCAGATAGTCGACGATGGCGTCATCGACGCGAACCGAATCGACGGCCTGTTGCACATGGCGAAGCTCGGCGGCGCTCATGACGGGCAAGAGTTGTTCCACCGGGTCCGCGCCACGCCGGTTGAGCACCTCTCGTTCCACCCCAGGGGGTGGATAGCCGATGCTCAGTCGGACCAGGAAACGGTCGAGTTGCGACTCAGGCAACGGGTATGTGCCGTAGAACTCTTGAGGGTTTTGCGTCGCGACGACGAAGAAAGGCTCTTCGAGCTGATGCGTCTCTCCGTCGATCGAAACCTGGCGCTCATCCATGGCTTCGAGAAGTGCGCTTTGTGTTTTCGGCGTGGTCCGGTTCACCTCGTCGGCGAGGAGCACTTGCGTGAAAATTGGCCCCCGACGAAACTCGAACGTGCCCTTCGATTGATTGAAGACGTTGCCACCGAGCACGTCGGTCGGCATGAGGTCCGACGTGCATTGCAGCCGTCGAAACGAAACGCCTACCGAAGCGGCAAGCGCACGTGCGAGGGTCGTCTTTCCGACCCCGGGGACGTCTTCGAGCAGAAGGTGTCCGCGCGCGAGCAAGGACACTACCGACAGCTTGATGACGTCTTCCTTTCCGCGGACGACTTGCGCAATGTTCTGAACGAGTCTCCGGGACAGCTGTGTCGCGTTCTCGGAGATGTGGGCGACGCTGGTTTGAGCCACTCTAGGAGCCTATCATACGAGTATTGATGTGGGTAAAATATTACAGTATGACTGACCTGTGAATCAGGGATCCACTGTTTGCCCACAGTACGAACGTAGAGCCAACACGTTACTATTCCGGCGGGTTAGAGCCTGAATGTCGTTCCCTGTCCACAGTTCCAGCTGTGGACAGGATCGCGTCGGGGTCTTCGAAGAGAAACGCTTCGATCTCGGCGCGTCTCGCGTGGGCGTCCCGCCTGCCCATCTCGATGAGGGTCTGGGCGAATCCGCCATCGAAAAGCAGATAGCTGGCGAGATCTGCGTCGGCGCCGGCACCCACGTCGAGGAGACTCAAGAACGCGCGGCCCAGGCTCTTTCCGAAACGAACCCGATTCGAGGCGAGGTAGTCGGAAGCCACTCTGCCGATGTCGACGCTGGGGCGCAGCACGAGCGAGCTCAACAACCGTCGCGGTGCGAGCGCTCCCCGGGCCTTGGCCGCTTCGTTGATGCGGTCGAGGAACTCGGGGCCGTACGCGCGGATGCCGTCTTTGAGGTAGTCGTTGATGCGCTGTACTTCGAGGAGATCGGTGTTGACGTGGTCGAGGAGGAACGCGTTGAGCACCTTGCCGAGCATGTAGGGTGCGCCCGGATACTGACCATCCCGGACGGCTTGTCGCCCGCTCACGTCCGGAGTGGACAATCCAATGACCAGCAGTCGGTTCATGCCGAGGTGGACCGAAGGACCCATAGGCGTGTTGAGCCGGAGGCCACCGTCACAGTGGATCTCTTCTCCGATCTGGACAGTCGGAAAGACCAATGGAATCGCAGCCGACGCGAGTACGTGGTGCTGCCCGATCTTGGCTCTTCGGACCAACGCGTGAAGCCCGAGACTCTTCGGGATGCCGACGCCGGGTGCAGAGTCGACGAAGATGACGGGCTGGCCGGTGCCGACGTGGGTCGTGCTGACCGTCAGCGCCTGGAGGAGCCCGGTCCGGATATTGCGACGAAGCCGGCGCCAATGGATGTTCTTACCAACGACCGCGGAGAGGTTGGTGGGGTCGAAGATGCCGCGCGCCTCGCTGCCGCCAAGAAGAACCCGATAGAGGCCGGCGGCCTGACGAATGCCGAACCCGAGGACGTCGGCAAGTTCGAGACCGGTCCACAGCGCAACGAGATGCTTCGCGGCGTCGGGAACGTGCTCGAGATGCGACGCCACGAATGCACCGTTGACGGCGCCGACGCTGGTGCCGGAGATCAAGTCGACCTTGGGCGGCCTCCCCTGCTTGTCGAGGAACTCACTAAAAATGTACTCGAGGACGCCTGCCTCGTATGCGCCCCGCGCGCCGCCCCCTGAGAGTATCAAGCCAAGTCCGCTCAACGATGTTTCTCCTTGCGGGCGGAGGGTACCAGTCGCACTGCGCGATCGGAGAAATCTTCGTCTTCCATGCGCGCACGGATTTCGGGAGGAAGCCAGATGTCGCGATGGGGCAGTCGGCGGAGAGCGTCGAGGAGTACCTCTGCGCGTCGCCAGGGCGGCGCAGAAGGGGATATGACCAGCACACGCTCGCCATCGATAGTGCAGAGACCGCCATCGACATGTGCCTCCTCCGGCAGCTCTTCCTCGACGAAGCGAACGCTGAGCCGACCGATGGCGCGCTCGAGCGCTTGCACCTGACTCGCGACGTCCATCGTCCTAGGGTGGGCTCGCCCAAGGCGTGCCGCAATCTGGTTGATGTGTAGACCAAGCTGGTAAGATGAGAGCGCCTTGATTCGCCTAGCAAAACCATGGATCGGCGAGGATGAGCAGCGGGCCGTCGCTGCCGTGCTCGAATCAGGTCAGCTCGTGCAGGGACCGATCGTCGCGCGGTTTGAACACGCGTTGGCGGCGCTCACTGGCCGGAAGCACGCGATCGCAGTGTCGAGCGGAACGGCCGCGCTCGCCCTTGCGATGAAGGTACTGCGGGTGGGCATCGGCGACGAAGTGATCTGTCCGGCGCTCACCTGGCCAAGCCCGGCAAATGCCTCTCGGATCGCGGGCGCCAAGGTGCGCTTCGTCGACGTCGACGCGCACGAGTGGAACAGTACAGGCGCGGCATTCGCCGAGGCACGGACAACCACCACCAAGGTCGCAGTCGTCATCGACCAATTCGGAAACCCGGCACGGGCGGCGGAAATTAAGGCGGCGCTGGGTACTCTGCCGATCATCGAAGACGCGGCATGTGCGATCGGCAGTCGGTCTCCCGAAGGCCCATGCGGAAGCCTAGGGGTTGTCTCGTGCTTGAGCTTTCATCCGCGCAAGGTGCTCACGACCGGAGAGGGCGGTGCATGCCTGACCGACGACGACGACGTCGCGGAACGTCTCCGTATGCTCCGCAACCATGGTCAGCTCGGTGGCGATTTCGTCGTCCCCGCCGGCAACTCTCGGATGACCGAGATCGCCGCAGCGATCGGGCTTTGCCAGTTGCAGAGGCTAAACGAAATCGTTGGAAGACGACGAGAGATCGCTGCCGTCTACCGATCAGAACTCGCCGGTGTCGTGGACATGCAGATCACACCCGACGGTTCGGAGTCGAACTACCAAACTTTCGGAGTCATCCTGCCGAAGGGACGCACGCGCGAGACGGTCCGCCACGAACTACGAGATCGCGGGGTCGAGGCCGGTCTCCTATCGTTTGCAGTGCACAAGCTCGGCAGCTTCGCGGGACACGACGAATCGCTCCCAATTTCGGAGCATCTGGCAGCTCAGGGAATCGCGCTGCCTCTTTACCCGCAAATGAGAAACGGGGAGGTGCAAGAAGTGATTCGCCATGTGAAGCAGGTGCTTGATGCCTGACCGCGAGACGGTGCTCGAGGTGCGTGACCTACGAAAGGTGTTCCACATCGGGTTCTTCCGGAAACGAGTGGACGCGGTCAACGGCGTCAGTTTCTCGGTGGGGCGCGGAGAAATCTTCGGGCTGCTCGGCCCTAACGGCGCTGGAAAGACGACCACGATCAAGTCGACATTGCGCTTGATTTTCCCGAGTTCCGGCGAGATTCAGATCTTCGGGCGCAACGCCGACGACCGCGAGGCCGCGAAGCGAATCGGGTACATGCCAGAAAACCCGTATGTGTATCAGTATCTGAGGCCCGTGGAGTTTCTCGATCTCTGCGGACGGCTCGTCGGCATGAAGAAACGTGATCGGCAAGCGCGATCCGAGGAGATGATCGACAAAGTCGGGCTACGGCATGCGGCGGACCGGCCGATCGGCAAGTTCTCGAAGGGAATGATGCAACGCATCGGCTTGGCGCAAGCGCTCTTGCACGACCCGGAGTTGCTCGTCCTCGACGAGCCGATGAGCGGTCTCGATCCGATCGGCCGAAAGGAAGTGCGCGATCTCCTGCTCGAGCAACGCAGCCGAGGCAAGACCCTCCTGTTCACGAGCCACATTCTGAGCGATGTGGAGATGCTGTGTGATCGAGTCGTGATCATGCAGAAGGGCGTGATCACCGCCGAAGGGCAAGTGCACGATCTCCTACAGACCGCGGACCGCCGATTCGAGATTCAGCTTAGCGGAGCATCACGCGCCCTCAAGGATTCTCTGGCCTCGAAAGCGAAAGTGGTCGAAGACACTGGCAACCGCATCACCTTGCGGGCCGATGGCGATGAGGTCGTGAGTGAAGTGCTGCGAATCTCGAACGCCGCCGGAGCACGGCTGGAGGCGATGATCCCCGAGCGGCAGACCCTCGAGAGCCTGTTTCTCGATAGTGCGGCGCGGTAAGAGCTCGAGGCGAGATGGGTTTGGAAGCCCGAGGGCTGGCAGGCCCCCGCCGGCTGCTCTAGAAGAACGGCATGTCGATCAAGCGAGTATCCCCCGAAGAAGCCAAGGCCCTCGTCGATACGCAGGGCTACGTCTACGTCGACGTGCGCTCGATCCCGGAGTTCGAAGCGGGACATCCAACAGGCGCGTACAACATCCCAGTCGCTCACATGACCCCGGGGGGGATGCGCCCGAACCCCGACTTTCTGTCCGAAGTGGCAGCGGTGTTCCCTGCTGACACGAAGCTCGTGCTCGGCTGCAAGGCGGGAGGGCGTTCGCTTCGCGCGGCACAGGCCTTGAGCCAGGCTGGCTACTCCGACCTGGTCGACCAGCGCGCAGGCTTCAGCGGTGCGCGCGATGGGTTCGGGCAGCTGCAAGAGGCAGGCTGGCAGGCAGCTGGGCTGGACGTTGCGACCGAGGCCGAACCAGGACGAAGCTACGGGGAACTGACCGGCAAGAACGACGGCTGACCCGGAAACGGCTAGCCCTTGAGCGCCGACACGAGAATGCTCGGAATGCGCGTCACCGATGGATCCGCGTAAAAATAGGTGAGCTTGCGGCCGATGTCGGCTGCGGTCTTGTTGGTGATGAACCACGCGGGCTTTGGGAAGACGCGGAACGGCCCTCGAACGACGGCTTTCTGGGGCCGGTCGAACAAGTACGTGTTGTGCACCACCCCCTGCCCGGAGCCGATGTCTTCGATCGGGTGGCCCGGAAACGCACCCCACGTGGGTGTGACCAAGCCGTAGGCCAGGGCTGCCCAGTGATTGACTGCGACACTCCCGAATCGAAGGTTGGCGACCGCTCGTTCGACGGCATCAGCGACCGCTGGGTCTTTGAGTGACTTGGGGTGCACGATGATCGTCGCACTCAGTGTTCCCCAGCACGCGTCGTTTGCGAAATCGACGGCCCGATCGACGTACGCCGCGACCGACTCGGAGGGAAGCGCAACTTCACCGGAAAGACCACACCACGACTCCGTGGTGAAACAGATGTCGTCCCGATTCGAGGGATCGAGGTGATCGATCAGGGTCCATGGTGCTTTGCCCGGGCCTTTGCTGCCAAACTCGGAGCCCTCGGGATGCTTGGCCATGAAGGCCTGCTGGCGATCCTCAGCTCCTGGGTAGTACGGCTTCCGATCAGGCTCTCTCGCGAACACGCCCTTCAAGGCGTTGAGGAAGGTCTCACGCTGATCCCACTGCTCGTGCTGAATGATCACACGCGTCGCGGTGCAGTTGTAGCCAGCGTTGTTGACCAACGAGGACGCGATGTTGATCGACTGAAACTCGATGTCGCTCGTCGACCACGGGCCCGGAACGATGATGATCGGGCTGACGTTCCCGAGCTCACTGGTGATGTGCTTCGAGTTGAGCGGCTGCCGGTTCGCCTTTCGCGTCGCGCCGTCTTCGCCGACGCCGAACACGATGGCATCATGGGTCTTGTCGGAACCGGTAATGTGCATCTCTTCGACGAGCTCGTGCTGGCAGAGATACTTGCCTTCCGTCGCGCCGCCGTACACGAGACGGAAATACCCGCGATCACGCAATGGGGCGAACGCCTCGTCGATGATAGGACCGAGGTACTCGTTCACGGGGTTCATCTTGAGGATCACGACCTGGCCCTCGACGAACATCTTGTAGAGGGTGTCCATCGGACCGATCGAAGACACGTTGCCAGCGCCGAGCACCAGGGACACGCGCCCGGTGTGCGACGGCTCCCGGTAGAAGCCAGCCTGCGTACGCGGGAGGTCTTCGAGCTTCACGTCGGGGTCCATCCACACTTCCGCTGTGAACCCCTGAAAGAGCAGCCCGTCCCACAGATCCGTGGGGAAGACGGGCGCAGCTACCTGCCCGTTTGGGCGAGCGTACGCCTTCTTAGGGAGCTGTGGGGCTCCGTGATTCACGACGTCGCGAAGCGACTCGATCAAGAGTGAGATGTTGCGAACGACGAGCGAGACCCCGCCGAGCCATTCCTCCCCCTCCTGTCCGCTCCCTGCCTGCAATCCTTTGGCTTCGACCGACGCATCGACCCAACGCTGCGCAACGCCCACGACGCCGTCACGCAATGTCTCGAGCAGGCTGATGCGCTCGTCGATGTCGAGCGCCGCCCATTCGGCTTTGTGGTCCTGCAGGATCGCGAGGGCTTCATCCAGAGTGGCTTGGGAGGTGGGTTCGATTCGGTGCTCGGCCTCGGGAATCGCTGCGGAGCCGTATTTGGCGACGACGGCTTGGGTCACGTGGGCCTCCTAGGGAGAAGGGTTGAGAGGTTCCATGGTGTGCTGAGGCCGATGCGAGATCAAGAGGTCGCGCACCTCGTCGAGCGAATGGCACACCCGCGCCGGTGGGAGGCTCCTCAAGAACACCTTGCCGTAGCCCTTCGTTCGGATCCGCGAGTCGAGGATCGCGACGACGCCGCAGTCGCGGGTGGTGCGAATCAACCGGCCGAAACCCTGCTTGAGGGACAGGGCCGCGGCTGGCACCAAATAGCGCATGAAAGAGGACTCCCCGTCTTCATCGAGCCGTTTGCAGCGAGCCGCCACGACCGGATCGGTGGGAACTTCGAACGGCAGCTTGTCGATGATCACGAGTCGAAGCGCCGAACCAGGCACGTCGACGCCCTCCCAGAAGCTCGCTGTGGCGAACAGGACGGCGTCGCCGCAATCGCGAAACCGATCGAGCAACGTCTGCTTTGGAGCGTCACCTTGCTTGAACCACTCGTGCTCGAGTTCCGGGCCGACCCGCGCCGCGAGGAGACGCATCATTCGGAGCGACGTACACAAGACGAACGCGCCACCTCCTGCGAACGCGACTAGAGACTTGATCTGCGCGGCCGCGGCTTCAACGTACTCGCTCGACCGCGGATCCGGAAGGTCCGACGGAGCGTAGAGCGCTGCCTGTTGCTCGTATCGAAACGGGGATTCGACGACTTCCTCGCTCACCTCCTCATCGATTCCGAGGCGCTGCTTCAAGAATTTGAAGTTGCCTCCCGTCGTGAGCGTGGCGCTCGTGAAGACCGCACACGGGATTCGTTCGTGTATGCGTTCCCGAAGGAGCGGCGCAACGTCGATCGGGCTCGACCCGACGGTTTGCGCCTTGCCTGCACCCTGAGACCAACTCACATGACCAAGCTCCTCGAGCGACCCGAGCGCAGTGCGGGTGCTCTCGGCACGTCGAGCGATCTGGAGCACAGTCTCGCGCAGAGGGCGGGCGTTTCGGCAGAGCGCCACGAGCTCTGCCAGAGCGTTGTCGAGCGCGAAAAAGGGCCTCTTTGGGGGTGTCGTCGGGCTCAAGTGGCACCCGACCTCCCTGCGAAGACTGAGGAAGCTCGC
>JBATTM010000385.1:0-4486 GCA_049670545.1 Polyangiales bacterium | reverse complement strand
ACCCATACCCGCAACACCCCCGGTGCCGCTGTCGCCTCCGGTGCCGCCCATGCCCGCGACACCGCCAGTGCCTCCGGACCCGCCGCTTCCGCCACTTCCGGCCAGGCCCCCCGTGCCAGACATCCCCGACTCGCCCCCGCCGCCGGTGCCGGTGTCGCCACAGCCGACCACCAAGAGCAAACACGCCCCAACAACCAGGATTCGACTCATCCGACTACCGTCTCACACATGCCCCGCGAGAGTCCAGAGCGACTGCGGCACCTCTCCCCGCCAAACCCTAGTCACATCCCCGGGACTACTCCGGAAGACACGTAAACGGAGCCGGGTACGGTTCAGTGACCACCCCCTCCGCATCGGTCAGTTGGATCTGGTAGCCGAACACCACTTGTTCGGTCACGCCGAAACAGCGCGGGCTGTCGACGAACACGATGGGGTTTACGACTTCTTGAAAAGCCTGTTCCGGCATCAGGCAGTCCACGCCCGCAGGGCAGCCCCCTTCGGCGGGTCCGAACACCGCCGTGATCGGAAACGTCGGGTTGCCAGACCAGGAGATCGTCAGGTTGCCGCGAGCCCCATCCGACACGACCGTGTCCGGGTACTCCGCATCGCTGATTTCAAACGCGTCGTCCCCGCACGCGGACAGCACCATGGCCGCGGACGCCAAGACGACACCAAGGCGTGCATTCATGCGAACTTTGTACGCTCACGACCGGGAAATGTCGACTTCCAGACCCTCGAGAGGAGACACGAACGCGTACCCACGAACGCGTACCCATGACGTCGCCACGAGGATAACTTTCACCGAACCTATCCTCGATGGTAAATTTCGCCCATGCGCCTTCTCGTCATCCGTACCTCCGTGCTCGCTCTCCTCCTCTCCGCACTCCCCGCCTGCGGTGACGACACAACTGGCGGGGCCGGCGGAAGCGGTGGCGCGGGCAACGACTTCCTCGACGACGATTTCGTGCTCCAAGACAACGCCCGGATCGTCGACGCAGATCTGCGCGACGACGCATTGATCAGCGCAAACGACGAAACAGGCGAGTACGTCTTCGATTCGAGCGCGCTTGCCGCCGCCGGCATCGACATCGAGGCCGGCAACACACTACTCATCGCCGATCAATTCCTGGTCACAGTCGCCTCCGCTACCGAAAGCGCGGGCGAGCTGCTCGTGATGGGCACCCCCGCAGCCCTTCCCGATCTCGTTCAAGACGGATTCATTCAATGGGACCTCGGCCTCGGCAGCGAGACCCTACCCGCGCCCGTCCTCCTCATCGGCGACCAAGTCGTCTACTCGAAGGGCGGCGCCGGCCTCGGCGACAGCATCGACTACTCGACCGAAGTGGACGGGTTCTCGATCACGGTGAAAATCACCCCCAACTCGAGCGCGCGCCAACTGGAAGTGCAGATTCAGATCGATCGCAGCGCAGGCGGCGGCACGGTCGACTTCCGCGCAGTCGCTACCGGCACGATCCGGCTCTTCCGGCATGCGCTCGACCTCGACATCCAAGACTCAACCACGCAGAACTGGGCGTTCGGTGCACGAAACCTCGAGTTCGAGCTCGAGGTGGAGGCGGCCGGAGCAAACGCAGGGACCGTATCGACCACCCTGGTTCTACCGGGGCCCTTCCAGCTGCGATTTCCGATCCCGACGAGCCTGCCCCTCGGCTTGAATCTCGCGCTCTCCATCAATCTCTTGGCCGAAGTCGACCTGCCCGCACTCGCGAGCGCCTCCACCCAGTTCGACGCAACCTTCCGCTATCAGGGTTCGGCCGGCTTCCAGCAAACCGGAACCGCCGGATTCACCACCGAAGGCAACAACGGAGGCGCCACCGTCGACGTATCCGACCCGAACACCGCAGCCACCTCGGGCCCAGTCGGATTCACGGTCGCGTTCTCGGCGCCCCGCATCGCCCTCAACGCCCTCGCCGATCAAGTCACCGCACGACTCGACAACATCTACTCGATGGCAGGCCAGCTTCGCGGGTCACCCATCGGCGGATTGTGCATCGAGAGCGGCGCACAGCACTCGCTCCGAGGCACCGTCACCGCCGGCTTCTTCGGCATCTCCCTCGCAGAGTTCTCACACGAGTTCTACCAAGACGAACTCTTCAAAGACACCGGCACCTGCGAAGACTCAGCCCTGAACTTCCCCGTGCCCCAATGACGCAGTAGGTCGCGTGCCGGTGCGGAGCTCGCGACCGCCTTCCTGACATCAGGTATCCTCCCGATGTGTTCCAACAAGATGAAGCCCGAGAGTTCGACGTCGGCGACAAGCAGATGCGCTGTCAGTTCTGCGACGAAACGAAGTTCTGGACGAAGAAGGCGCAGCTGAATACCGCGGTGATGTCGTTCTTCGACGTCGAGTGGCTCAACCCGGAAGCCACGTGCTTGATCTGCGACAGCTGCGGGTACGTCCATTGGTTCCTGGAGCTTCCGCGAGGCCCCCAAGTGTAGTCTTGGTCCGACTCCACTCCCCGCCCAAAATCAGTCCTCACAGCAAACACTCCAGCAAGTCCGGCGGATCACCAGCGCTCAGGCTGCCGAGGTCGCAGTCGTCAATACGGTTGTCGAAGTCGAGGATGCACTCGGTGGCTTCAGGGGCGTCCCTCACGCCGCACGAAAGCCGCTCGATGCACGCAATGGCCTCCGAGTTCGCGTCGAGCTCGCATGCGAGCCCCGGCACGGCCTCCGGAGGGTCGTCCCCGAAGTTGCGGCTTAGGCAATCGTAGCTCTCGAGCGTCTCCGCGGAGGGACTGAACTCCCCAACGCAAACATCGCGGTCGAACACGATGTCGAGCTGCCCGACGAGGTCAGCGAGGAAAGCCGGGCAGTCGCAGTAGACTTTCGTCAGCTCCACTTGACGGTCTGGCAGTCGCGCAAGAACGCCGTCTACGGTGTCGAGGCTGGGGGCCTCGTCGTCACCGCATCCCATCCCCAAAACACTAGAAGAGAATAGGAACGCGACAACCATCGTGATTCTCATACGGGTCCTATATCTCATTTGGCCCTCTCTTCGCTCGTCGAAACGATTGGCAGGAGAAGCACCCTTCTCGGCCGGCTAGCCAACCTTAGCAAGATACGTCACTCCTCCGCGTCCCTCTCAAAACCCGCCGTAAAATGATTCCTGTGAGGCCCCCTCACCCATCAACCGCAAGAGCTCGGCCGAGAACGAGCGCTCCCGCTCGAGCGCGGGGTCTTCAACGCCAACCAGCGCGCCCTCAAACTGCTCGTGCGCGCGCAGCAGAATCATCACTGCCGCGTCTTGATCGTTCGCGTACGCCTCGGCGGCTTCCTTCATGGCAGCAACCAGGCGCGCCAAGGCCACTGTCTTGTACACACCCGCTTGCTCGAAATCCACCGACTCGGTGAACGCTGCGAAGCCCTTCGTAAACGTCCCCTCTCGCGACTCCCCACTCGTCGTCTGATACGACAACGAGACCTGTACCGAAAGGGAGTCAAACGCCGCAGCGCTCTCCGCCCCAATACGAAGCAGCAACGCACCGCGACGGCGGCTCAAGAAGACCGTGCTGACGGAGAGGTTCGCGTCCTCCAACGTAGACTGGGGAAAGCCGAAACCCTCCGCCACCACGAACCCTTCGGAAGGCACCGCCTGAAGCACCAGGTCGTGGGCGATCGGACTGACCATCCACGGCCAGCTGTCCTCCATCAGCGCGGGCACATCGTCGGGCTGGGTGAGACTGAACGCGTTGGCGTCACGAATCTGGCTCATGCCTCGAAGCACATCCGGGTTGAGTCCGAGCCCTACGGCGAACACCGTCAGGCCGGCACCACCCTCGGCACCCTGCTCAACCAGCTGCTCGAACTCAGTCGCCGTGGTCGAACCCACGTTGGGTTGAACGTCGGTGAACAGCATCAACCGCACCTGCTCCGCGCGTTCGCTCTCATCACCGGCGACTTCGTACCCAAGCCGAAGTCCGGCCTCCATGTTCGTAGAGCCACCTTCGCCAAGCGACCCGATCGCGCGGGCCACAGTCGCACGCTCCGCCGCCGAGACCGGCGAGAGAAGAACGCGGGCGGCTGAGCCGTAGGTGACGATCGCAAACCGGTCGTTTTCCCCAAGTCGCTCGGTCACCTGCTGCAACAGCGCTTCGGTGAGCCCCGCGGGTGCCCCGGCGTCACCGTAGCTCCAACCCATCGACCCCGATACATCGACGACCGCCACGACCGACAACGTCGGACGCTCGAACGTGTCGGGATCGACGGTCGACGACATCCCGACCTGAACCCAAGCCGACGGTTCGTCGTCCCTGCTGGGCGCGACACCCGCGGCAGCCCGCAAGCAGAGCGTGGTCTCGCAAGCATCGCCGTCTAGGGGCAGATCGTGCTCCGAGAACATCGCCTCTACCACGAAGGCCTCCGGCGGCGGCACGCGCCCAGCCTTCACCGTATCGCGCGCGAAGGACATGTCCTGGATGCCGCCCTGCGTGGCGCCAAAATCCCCGCCCTGGGGGCCTCCGAACCC
>JBATTM010000384.1:0-2039 GCA_049670545.1 Polyangiales bacterium | reverse complement strand
GCATCGAGCGTGTCCTTGCTGACGGTTTCGAGCGGGGCGCCTCCTGGGTACGGCGGGCGCGCCAGATCGATCTGCAGATCGTCGGGAAGGACGCCACGATAGGCAGCAAGCTCGACGATGCCGCGCGCATGGTCGCGAACGAGTGCGTGGGTTGGCATGGGATCCCGCCCAAACACCGCCGCGAAGGCGGCACGAGCCAGCTCGGCAAGACCCTCGTTTCTCCAACTCCGCGTCGCGGCACCATAGGCAGCGGTCAGCACGCGATCAAGCACATAGGCGTCGTCAACCCCAGAGAATTGCTCGATCAGGGAGGCGGCCAGCTTGCGGCGATTCACCAAGAGGCACGCGAGGGCCTTGGTCGCCATGTCCCGCACCCAGCGATGGCTGAGGCTGGTGAGCCAAGCCAGGGTGACCGCGGCAAGCCGCGCGCGGTTTTCCTCGATCTGATCGAGCCCATTGGCGAGCACCCACTCGATTAAGGTGTTGACGGCTTCCCCGTCTTCCTCGACGCTCGACGTCACGCGCATCGACCAACGCTGGTCGCGTTCCGGCATCGACAGAGGCTTCAACCAACAATCGAGATAGTCCGCGTTGAAGCGGTTGTCGGGCTCTGTAGCGACCGAGAGCAAGGTTTCGATGAGAGCGTCGCGACCGGTCGTCTCCGCCCACTTCTCGATCAACTCGAGCGTCCGCTCGGTGAAAACATCCTGACGGCGCCACAGTAAGCTTTGCTGGAAGGCGTGATCGAGACTCCAGAAGTCGTCCTCTCGTTCGACCACGTCAAAAAGCTCGACCCCGTAGCGCTCGGGGAGTTGGACGGCAAAGGCCTCGGCAATGCCTGCGAAGCGGTAGGCGTGCTCATCGACAACGTACGGGGCGAGTGGACCGCCCTCGCCGAACGCGATGGCGGGATTGTCGTCAGCGACGTGGATGTCGAGAAGCCGCTGGGCAATCCGGTGATCGCTCAGCCGCTCGAAGGTGAAACGAACCATCTCGACGACCGAATCGCCTTCTTGGATCGGCTCCACCGCGAGTACGCCCTCGTGCTCCAACTGAGTGAACAGGTCTTGCTCGGCGCGTCCGTTCGATGAGTGTATGCTCTCGAAAATTCCCGTGACCGCATCGATCGGTAGATACCCTGTACCTGCCTGGACCATCGCCTCGGTAAGCGCGGTGAGCGCCTTCTCGACGCGGTTGAGCCTGGACGCCAAGCCCATGCGCCGGTTCAGTTCGTCGGCGACCACGCTGAAATAGAAATCGAAGACACTCGACACGCCCGCGGGGCCTCTTGGCAATTCTCGCTCTCCAGTTCGCTCCAGCATGTCGCAGAGGGTGCGAAGGAAGAGCGGGTTCTCCAACTCGGGGGCGAAATGTGGAGCGGCCATGCGCACGATTCCGCGCTGGTCGAGATAACGGCGCGCGGCATCCGCTGCCTTGCCCGCGAAACCCGGGTGCTTGATTCGCGGCAGGGCGGTGGCATCGAGATCCCGCACGATGTACGGCACGAAGGTCGTGCGGCACGAGATCAGAACCGCGACATGGTCAAAGCGCTGGGCGACGGCCAGGAACGCGGCCAGCCGCTCGGACCAGACCGAGATGCCGTTGCGTTCGTTGATCGCGTCGACCATGACCAAGGCGCGGGTCCCGGCAGCCTCCGCTGCCGCATCAAGCGCCCCGAGGATGGCGTCTGGCGACATGCCGACCAGGCCCAACTGGTCGGCGATCTGTCGCCAGGGGTCGGCGTCGCAAAACGCGCCACCCAGGGAAAGAACGGCGGGAAATCCATGCGCGATGTGGTGCTCCGCGACGTCGGCAAGCAGGTGAGACTTTCCAACACCCGCCTCACCGGTCAGAAGCAGTCTACTGGTATTGGCCAGGCGGGTCTCTGGGGCATCGACTTGATCGGCCACATGATCGATCACTTCGCGCAGACGCCAAGCTGAAGATCGACTCCTACGCACAGCCTCTTGGTCAATATCAGCGTCGTTTCGCGGTTCCCAGAGTTGGTTCAGACTCCGGTCGAGCGATCCGCTCGCAGT
>JBATTM010000383.1:0-2589 GCA_049670545.1 Polyangiales bacterium | reverse complement strand
GGACTGTCCCCTTTTCTTGGAGGGAGTTGGGAGATGCTCACGAAGGTGCGTGGGCTTCGGAGAGTTGGGCGAGTAACGAGCCGACCGCCTCGGTTACCCGGGACACGCGTTCTCCCACGTCGAGTGTTTGTAGGATTCGCTGTCGCTCCTCGGGTGTGACGACGAGTTGGTCTGCGACGACGTCGGCCGCGCGGCCCGGTGGGAGTTCCGCGGACACCTGCAGGGAAAAGTCAGGCTGACGTTCGCGGACGCGCGACGCCACGCTCATGGCAACCGCCATCATGGCAAGTACGTCCGAGGACGACGCCTTGCCTGCATCTTCGATCGGTGTGGCCCGTGCCAACCGATAGGGCACGTCGTCGCTCTGGATCTCTTGAAGTCGGACCCTGTGCAAGCCGTGCAAGATGACGTCGTGGGTACCATCGGGTCGCAGTTGGTGCCCAACGATTCGCCCGGCACCGGCGATCTCGTGAATCGGCGGATCGCCGTCATAGTCTTCTTCCCAACCGTCGGCGAGCAGCGAAACCGCCATCGCCCTCGGACCCCCATCGAGGCAATGCTCGACCATTTCGCGATAGCGCGGCTCGAACAAGTGCAGCGGGAGCGCGGTGCCAGGGAAGAACACCACCCGAGGCAACGGAAACACCGGCAGGCGTTGTAGCTCTTCCGCACTCAATGGAGTGCTAGGCAACCAGTCCATCCGGCGATTCTACCCGCAGTCGTGCCAGAGCACACGTAGCGCGCGAGGAAGCTCGGGGTTTCCGATCACGTCACACTTCCCGCACGACAGCGGAAAGGTCCCCTCTTGGCACGACTGACACTCGGTCAGAACCGAGACCATTGCGGTAAGCTCTTCACGCAGCCTTCGAAGCTTTGCGATCTTCTGTTGGAGCGAATCGATCTGCGTGTTCAGTGCATCGGACATCCGGTGGCTTGCTTCCTCTGGACATCCGCAACCGGACTTGAGGCAGAAGAGGTCTTTGACGCTCTGCACCGAGAGCCCGGCCTCGCGGAGGTCGAGTGCCAGCTGCAACTTCGTCAGTTCACGTCCGGAGAACAGACGGTGACCGCACGGGCTTCGGCGCTCCGGTTCGATCAGGCCCTCTTGTTCGTAGAACCGTACGGTCCGCAGCGTGCTGTCGCTGAGGCGGGCCATGTCCCCTGTGGTGAGCAACTCACTGCACTCCGGAACAACTGCGGGTATGGATGATTCAGTCACGAGTAAGGATGCGAAAACGCGTGTGTTTCCGAGAGCTTGTGCAAATATGGAGGTCGCCAGAGGGGTGTCAAGGGCGCGGTTCCATCCCTCCGGGATTATTCAGTAAACCCCGATAGGCCTGCTCGATTCCTTCGAATCGGACCGCGAATCGATAGAAATCTTCGTCCGGCACCTCTCCGTACACGGAAAGCGCGCGTTGCACCGTCGCACGATCAGACGGCGCCATTTCGAGGTGCCCACCCCAGCCCTCCGCCTCACCTCGCATCAGTACTTCCAGGGCCAAGCCCACCGGGTTGAACGAGAGTGAATTGGCCTCGAAGGTCAGCCTCCAATACTCGTGATCCTGATCGAGGTCCGCCCATTGCCCATCCCCAAGCTCCCGCCGCACGAGCTCACCGAAATAGGCGCCACACATGGGCGCGAGCAGGGAGGTTACCTCGTCGGGTGGGGACTTCGCCATCTCTGCGTAGTGGTCCAGGACAGGCAAGGTGTCCTGGGTCATGTCGAGCTCGATCTGCGTTGCGTTCTTCACGGAGGTCACGCAGGCGACCGCCAGGTCGATGACGCGGGTGTCGGTATCCATTTCGCTGCCTACGATAGCCCGCTTCAGCCGCTAGGCCATCGCCGGGTCGCTACTTCGACCGGGAGGGTCCTATCGTGTACCATGAGGCTCCGGGCGACTCGGGCCATCCACCATGCGAATCGGCATTTTTAGCGACGTTCATGCGAATATCGAGGCGCTCTCGGCGGTCCTCGAAGCCTATGCGAGCGAAGAGATCGACGTCTACTACTGCCTTGGGGACGTGGTCGGATATGGCGGGAGCCCCAACGAGTGCTCCGACTTGGTGAGAGACATCGCGGAAGTGACGATTCTCGGGAACCATGACGCCGCGGTCGCCGGTCGTATGGACTACTCGTACTACTACGAGGCCGCGCGTGAGGCCCTCGATTGGCACGCTTCTGAGCTCACAGCCGAAAACATGGAATGGCTCAAGCGCCTTCCGTACAAGCACTGCCTGACGGATATCGGTGTCGATTTCTGCCATGGCTCTCCCGTGCGACTCGAAGAGTTCGAGTACATCTTCGCGCCGGACCAAGCCGCCGAATGCCTGCCGATCTGGAACGAGCTTGGACACATCACGCTCATAGGCCACTCGCATTTGTGCAAGGTGTTCGCGCTCCGCCCTGGCGAGGTCGAGGAGCTTCCTGCCGAGGACTTCGTGCTGCGCGACGGGATCAAGTACATCGTGAGCGTGGGCTCGGTCGGGCAACCCCGCGACTACGACAACCGCGCCAGCTATACCGTGTACGACAGCGAGACAAAGACGTTCTCGTTCAAGCGCATCGAGTACGACATCGAGGGCGCGGCG
>JBATTM010000382.1:0-3325 GCA_049670545.1 Polyangiales bacterium | reverse complement strand
GGTCAGCAGTGTCGCCGAGGCGTCGAGCAGCCGTGCACGGGTGGCCGCGGTGCGCTGGCTTCGGGTCTGCGGGTCGGTTGTCGTGGTGGACACGGGAGGCATCGCGGCTCGTTCTTCCCAAAGAGGTCTGGACAGCGTCAGTGAGTGAGTAGATACTCACTTTCGTGAGTTCCGTCTACCCTGACGTTTCGCTGTTCCCGCAGCGGGCCAACGCGATCAAAGCGTTGCGGGCTCGCCTGGACTCCGGGGAAATCGTCCAAGCTCCAGGCTGTTTCGACGGGCTTTCCGCGCGCATGATCGAGCGTGCGGGGTTCACCGTCGGGTTCCTCGGGGGCTTCTCGCTTGCGGCTTCCCGTCTTGGGCTGCCTGACGTGGGACTCCTCAGCTACGGCGAGATGCTCGACCAAGCGCGGGATGTGTGTGCGGCCACCTCTCTGCCGATCATCGGGGATGCGGACACCGGCTACGGGAATCCGGTCAACGCCGAACGCACCTTACTTGGTTGTGCGCGCGCGGGATTGTCGGGCGTCATGATCGAGGACCAGCGTTGGCCAAAGCGCTGTGGTCACACGCAGGGCAAGGAAGTCGTCGATCGCACGGAAGCGTTGCAGCGCGTACGTGCATGCGTTCGAGCGCGTGAAGAACACAACCTCGACGTGCTGATCATGGCGCGGACGGACGCGAACGCGACGGACGGATTCGAAGAAGCGTTGTGGCGCTCGGAGGCCTTTGCGGACGCTGGTGCGGATCTCACGTTTCTCGAAGCGCCGGAAAGCGTGGACCAGATGCGCCGCTACTGCGCTACCGTCCCCGGGTGGAAGACCGCGAACCTCGTCGAGAACGGCCGCACGCCTTGGCTCACGACGCAGCAACTCGAAGAACTCGGCTACACCATGGTGATCTACCCCGTCACGCTCCTGCTTCACACCATTCAAGCCATGCGCGCGTCGACGGAAGGCCTCCTTCGAGAGCTGTCTGCGCCGCACGACCGGGTGACGTTCGACGAGGCGCGCAGTGTCCTTGGTTGGCCCGACTATGAAGCTCGCCTCGAAAGCCTCGAGGCCGACGAACCCTGAACATGAGGAACCGCCCATGGGCATCAGTCACATCGCACTGGCCGTGAAGAACATCGAAGAGACCCAACGTTTCTACACCGAGGCGATGGGCTTCGCCCTCGTGAAGGTCGAGATCGTCCCGCATCGCAAGGGCGGCTTTGCGCGACACGTGTTCTTCTCGACCGGAGCGCCTCACGATCAGTTGATCGCGTTCTGGGACTTTTCTGCTGCCCCAAATGTCGGCGAGCTCAAAACTGACATCAGTCGGGATCTCGGGCTCGACGCTCTGACCAACCACGTGGCGTTTCGAGCCAACGATCTCGATGAACTCGATCGCTGCAAGCAGAGGTGGCTCGCGTTCGGCCGCGACGTGCTCGAAGTCGATCACGGCTGGATACACTCCATCTACACGCAGGACCCCGACGGGATCACCGTCGAGTTCGCAGTATTGACGCGTGCCTTCACCGAGCAGGATGCCGTCGACGCGATCTCGCTTCTCCACGATGATACCCCTCCAGCTCCACGCATACCTCCGCACACGATCCATCGCCCGGGCGACTGACGCCAGACCTCGAAAGGAACCCAACATGCCGAGACTCAGAGAGGTACCCAAAGCCGAAGCCCATCGAAGTGCCCGCGTCATCTACAAGCTGATGTTCGGAGACCGTGATCCAGTCGAGTCTCCCGGGACCCCGACGGGCACGCCTGGCAACTGGTGGACCGTGTTCGCCGGGGTTCCCGAGTGCTTCGATCACACCGTTCAGGGGTTCGCGTTCTACCGAAGCCCGAACCGTGAACTCTCCCCGCAGCTGCGCGAGCTCGGTCAGCTCCGCGCGGGGTACGCACGAGGTAGCAAGTTCGTCTTCTCGCAGCACTGCAAGGCCGGTCGTGACGTGGGTCTCAGTGAAGAGAAGATTCAGGGGATTCGTGGGTGGGCAGTCTCCGATTGCTATTCACCGATCGAGCGTGCGGTTTTGGCCTACACAGATTGTCTCGTCCTCGAGGGAGGCAGAGTCCCCGATGAGGTCTTCGACGCGCTTCGCGCTGAGCTCAACGACACCGAGATTCTCGAGCTCACCTACATCACGTGCACCTACGACATGCACGCGACCATGAGTCGCGCACTGCGGCTCGAGTACGACGACGTGGACGATCCGATAACCGAGGTCCCAGGCCCCCGTGGTGGCTCCCTCGATGTCATGGCGGCCGTCGATGAGGTCGACGGGTAGGGGGCTCATGCCCCGCACCAAGGCTCCGCGTGGCCGCCCACTGCGGGCGAATCAGTTCACCAGCGCTTCGGCGATCCTCCCCTGGTGGCTCCAGGCTGTGAACGGCCTCGGGCGCCTGTTCCCCCGGTCGTATGCGCCATCGGCGTCCGCCTGGTTTGCGAAGGCACGCCGCGCGCATGCTGACGCCGGTACCCCGGGTCCGGAAACGGTGGAAGCGCTCGAGGCGCTCGTTGATTCGTTGCGCACGGACGCTTCGTTGAGCTTCTCGGGCCGAATCGCCGCAGGCATGGACTGCGTGCGGATGGCCGAACAGCACCTGCGCCTCGAGCACGCTCTGCGCGCGTCCCCAGGGATTCTCGAGACCACGCTTCCGTCCCCGATATTTCTCATTGGATGGATGCGGACCGGTACGACCTTCGTACACCGACTCTTATCCCGAGATCCGGATAACAGATTCATGCCGTACTGGGAAAGCATGTACCCCATCCCGCCGACCGGGGGAGACGATCGGGTCGAGCAACTCGAACACGTTCTTGGTCAGCTCGCTTCCATCTCGCCCAACTACCAAGCGATTCACCCGATGAGCGCCACGGCGCCCGAAGAGTGCGTGGCGCTCTTCACGAACGTCTTCCGCACACTCCAGTACAACGTGCAGTACCACGTGCCGAGCTATGTCGAGTGGCTCGAAGACCAGGATCCGCGGGTCGCCTATCGCCACTACAGAAGGCAGCTTCAGTTCGTGCATCATCATCGCCCTGTCGGCCAACGGTTCGTCCTGAAAGATCCGACCCACTCGGTATGGGTATCCACGATCCTCGAGCTGTTCCCGGATGCGCGTTTCATCATCACCCACCGCGAGCCGGCGGATGCGTTCAGCTCGATGGCAAGCCTCTACGCGTACTCCCGTGCAATCTTCAGCGACCGTGTAGATCCGCACGCGATCGGGCCAGAGCTCGTGAATGGGTATCTCCTTCCGAGCATGGGGCGCGCGCTTCGAGTCGTGGATTCACTGCCGGCGGGTCGTGTTGCACACATTCGGCA
>JBATTM010000381.1:0-13908 GCA_049670545.1 Polyangiales bacterium | reverse complement strand
CCTGATAGGCATCGAATCTCCGGGGCTTACGGCCTCCCTTGCGATCGCGTCGCACGTGTCCATGTTGTGGGACTAGGGCTTGCGCCCGTGGCGGGGGGTATGCATAACCCCCGCCTCAAAGGAGTCTCATGAGCCATCGAGTGTTGATTATCGGAAGCGGGCCCGCAGCGCACACGGCAGCGATTTACGCGGCGCGTGCGGAACTGAAGCCAGTCCTTTTCGAAGGGTTCCTGGCCGGCGGAGTCGCCGCAGGAGGCCAGCTCACCACGACGACCGACGTCGAGAACTTCCCGGGGTTCCCGGAAGGTGTGATGGGGCCTGACCTCACCGACCGATTCCGAGCACAGTCCGAGCGCTTCGGTACCACACTCCACACCGAGACAGTGAACGAGCTCGACCTGTCGAGCCGCCCGTTTCATTTCAAAGCGGACTCCCAGGAAGGCACCGCGGACTCGAACAACATTGCGACGGGAGCGACTGCAAAGCGCCTCGAGATCCCGGGCGCGAACGACGGCGAGCTCTGGCAGAAAGGGATCTCCGCCTGCGCTGTGTGTGATGGGGCGCTGCCGGCGTTTCGCAACGCACCATTGGCCGTGATTGGCGGGGGTGACTCCGCGGTCGAAGAGGCCTCGTTCCTGACGAAGTACGGATCGACTGTGTATCTCGTTCATCGTCGCGACGAGCTCCGCGCGTCCAAGATCATGCAGCATCGCGCCATGACCAACCCGAAGATCGAGATGCTGTGGTCACACGTCGTGACGGAGGCCAAGGGCAAGGACTTTCTCGAAGCGATCGAGGTCAAAGACCTCAAGACCGACGAACGCCGCGACATTCCGGTAGCGGGGCTCTTTTTCGCGATTGGGCACGTACCCAATACCGAGTTTCTGGGCGGTCAGATCGACACCGACGATCAGGGCTATGTCGTCACCAAGCCGGATTCGACCCAAACCAACATTCCTGGCGTGTTCGCCGCCGGGGACGTCCAAGACAAGAAATGGCGTCAGGCGGTCACCGCTGCGGGAACGGGCTGCATGGCCGCGCTCGAGGCCGAGCAGTTCCTCGCGGGACACGGCTAGCGGCTCCGAAGCGATCTACGAGTCTAGCGGCGCGCCGTTTCCGTTTCGGCGCGTTCGCTTTTCCTGCTTGCGAAGGACCGCCAGCGCCCTGCGCTGCTTGGTCTTGGACGATGGCTTTCGGCCGCGAAGCGCTGCCTGTTCACCGTGATGCTCGTCAAACGTGCCCGGTTGCTCGCCGAGTTCGAAGAACGCCACCTCTCGCTGCGCACGCTCACCGAGTCGCAGCGGCACGACCGCCGCACCGACGCCTGCACCGACGTATACGGCTCCCTTCGGCTCCTGCGCAGTTCGAGAACCGTAAAGCCCGTGGACGTATTTGTGACCCGCCAACTTCCCGACGGAGAGTTCATGGAGCCGTGCCACCGTGATCTGGCCGGCGTGGGTGTGGCCCGAGAAAACCAGCGGCACGCCCTTCTCCCACAACGCATCTGCTTCTTCCGCGATGTGGGAGAGCCCGATCACTGGCAACTTGGGATTGAGGCCCGCCAACGCCTTGCTGGATGAGGCGTGCCCTGTGTACGCGTCATCGAGCCCCAACACCTGGATCGGTTGGTGATCGACCGTGATCGTGGTGTGCGCATTGTCGAGAAGCTCAGCGCCGCCCTTTTTGAGTGCTTTGCGCACGGACTGTGCGCCGGCCCAGTGATCGTGGTTCCCCAGGACGGCGAATACAGGAGCGTCGAATTTGGAAATCACGTCGGTCAAGTCGTCGAGGTACACCTGACTGTGGCAGACGAAGTCCCCGGTGATCACGACGAAGTCCGGGTTGCCCGCGTTGGTCATCGATACCGCGTCGTACTGCACCGCCATCGGCGTGACACGGCCGACGTGCAGATCAGTCAGATGGGCGACACGAACCCCTTCGAGCTGCTCCGTGAAGCACACGGGACCGGCGAACCGGCGAACACGGAACCGGCGGGATGCATCGTGCCAAGGGTCACGCTCTCGAAGAAGCTTCTGCCGAAACTTTCGGAGCCCCTCGATTGTCGCGGATTGGCCCATGTCCACTCAATCTAGTCACTCGCTTCGCGTGTCGCACGAGTGATCCTATCGTTTCTTCTTGAGCCGCGACACCGGCACATCGGGTCGCCCACTCCGAGTGGGCGCGGACGGCTTGCCACGGAAACGTCGGTAGAGGTACCCGACCGCGACCAGGACGAGCGCGCCTGTCGTGATTTCTTGCCACGTCACCGCCTCACCCTACCCGAATCCAAGCAACTTGCCGCCCTGATAGACGAGCAAGGAGGCGGTGTAGGCGAGTACGGTCATGTAGGCGAAAAGGAAGACGGGCCACTTCCACGAGCCCGACTCGCGACGCACGACCGCGATCGTGCTCATGCACTGACAGGCGAGGAGGAAGAAAACCATCAGCGACACACCGCTCAGCGGCGTCATCACGGGCGTCCCATCCGCGTGTCGCGCTTCTCGCAAGGCGTCGCGCAATGGCTTGCTCTCTTCGTCCGTGTTTCCAATGCCGAAGACAACGCCGAGCGTCGAGATGAACACTTCCCGGGCAGCGAACGCGCCGATGATCCCGACTCCGATCTGCCAGTCGAAGCCGATCGGCCGAAGCACGGGCTCGATCGCGTGCCCAAACCTTCCAGCGACGCTGTGCTCGAGCTGATCGGAGGCCTCCTCGGAGTCGAGGGCAGCGAACGCAGAGAGCTCGGCGTCGAGCGGAAGCCCGGCGTCCGCAATGGTCGCGCGTTCCGTGTCGTAGTGAAGCGTGATCGCGTCCGACTTCGGAAACGACAGGAGCGCCCAGAGGAGGACCGTCATCGCGAGGATGATCGTGCCGGCATCGACCAGAAACATGCGGAGACGTCGCCAGGCATTGAGCCAGAGAATGCGCGCGGACGGCCACCGGTAGGGTGGCAGCTCGAGGACGAACGTGGGCGCGGGCCCCGGCAGAATCGTCCGGCGGATGACAGCGGCAGCCAACAAAGTGACCACGACCGAAAGCGTGTACATCGCGAAGAGCGCGACCGCTCCCGCGCTGAACCACCACACCGTCGCGCCGGCGAAGACGGTGCCCACAACGAGGATGTACACGGGAAGCCTCGCACTGCAGGACATGAGTGGCAGCGCCAACATCGTCACCAAACGGTCTCGGCGTCTCTCGATCGTGCGGGTCGCCATCACCGCGGGAATCGCGCAAGCGAACCCGGACAGCAGGGGAACGAAAGCCTTGCCGTGAAGGCCCACGCCTTTCATCACGCGATCGATGACGAACGCCACGCGGGCGAGGTACCCCGAGTCCTCGAGGAAACCAATGAACAAGAAGAGCATGAGAATCTGAGGCGCAAAGACGATCACGTTGCCGACACCTGCAATCACGCCCTCGACGATCAGGTCCTCGAATACGCCGTCGGGCAACAGGTCAGCCGCGTGTCCCTGCAGGAACGCGGTGAGGTCTTCGATCGCGCCGATCGCCGGCTCCGCCCAAGCGAATAGCGCCTCGAAGATCAGGAACATCACGATCGCGAATACGAGGACGCCCGCAATGGGGTGCGTCAACACGCCGTCAATTCTCTCGCTCGTGGTCCGTGTGTCTGCGACCTCCGAGGCTGCAGCAGCCACGCGCTCCTCGATCCAAGCATAGCGCGCGGCGATGATCTCGAGGTCGAGGTCGCGCCCGCCGGAACGGGCCGCATCGCGCATCTCCCTCACGACCTGCCGAACGGTGTCCGGTACGCCCCGAAGAGAGTCGTCTCCGAGCGAAAGCAGACACCAGAGCGCGATGGCACGAGCCTGCTGGCTGGACGCTTCGGGCTGCCACTGCCGAACGGACGCATCGATGGCAACTAGATCAGCCTCGACCCTGGGCGGATAGACGACTGGCGAGTGCGCAGATGGCACGCGCTCGGGAGCGACTTGGTCTGCGAGGGTCTTGCGGAGCTCATCAAGGCCAATCCTTCTGGTCGCCACGACAGGGACGACGGGGACGCCGAGCAAAGCTGCAAGGTGGTCGGTATCGATGCGCAGACCGAGCCTATCGGCCGCATCCATCATGTTGAGTGCGACGACGACCTTCGCGCCAGATTCAATGAGCTGAAGGGCAAGGTACAATCCCCGTTGCAGTGTCGTCGCGTCGACCACGCAGACCACCGCGCCGGGCGCGTTGGAGACCAGCGCATCGACTGCGATCTGCTCCTCAGGCGAGTTGGCGGTCAAACTGTACGCACCAGGGACGTCGATGAGTTCGAGCTCGTGGCCGCTGATCTTCAACCTGGCCGTGGTGCGGTCGACCGTCACTCCCGGATAGTTGCCAACCTGCGCACTCCCGCCGGAGAGCGCGTTGAAGAGCGTGCTCTTGCCACAGTTGGGGTTGCCCGCGATCAACACCGACGAGACGACGGGGGGAGTCACGTGGTCGCCCTCATCACGACGATCCGAGCCGCGTCCGACCGCCGGATCGACAATGCGTAGTCCCGCACGCGAAGTTCGATGGGGTCGCCAAGGGGGGCGATTCGAACGATACGAATCCGGGTCCCGGGGAGAAGCCCCATTTCCATAAGCCGACGGGCGATCGGGCGATCGCATCCGATCGACACGACTTTGGCGGCACTGCCAGGAAGTAAATCCGCGAGGGAGGCGTTCACGCGTTACTGATAATGAATTTCCTTTTCGATGGCAACCGCTTGGAATTCCTCGTGAGGTCCCTATAACAGCGCCGTACCCGTCGCTTGGAAGGACAACCATGGCAACCACAGCCCTCAAGGGAACCCCCAATCACACCAACGGCGATTTGCCCGCGGTAGGCACCAAAGCCCCCGACTTCGTGCTCGTGGGCACGGATATGGGTGAGAAGACGCTCGCCGATTTCGCGGGGAAGAAGAAGATCCTCTCGATCAACCCAAGCTACGACACGCCGGTATGCCAGGTGGCCACCCGAACGTTCAATCAGCGGGCCGCAGGCCTCGACGGCGTCGTTGTCTTGATGGTGAGCGCGGATCTCCCCTTCGCGCAGAAGCGCTTCTGTGCCGCAGAAGGAATCGAAGGGGTCGTCCCCGTTTCGACGTTCCGAGGGAGTTTCTTGCAGGACTACGGCGTCGAGCTCGTGGACGGCCCACTCAAGGGTGTCTCGGCGAGGGCCATCGTGGTGATCGACGAGAACGACCAAGTCGTACACACGGAGCTCGTCCCCGACATCGCGCAGGAGCCCGACTACGACGCCGCCCTCAGCGCAGCTGGCTGATCCCGGCCGCAAAGGCGCCCTGACGAGAACGAGTAGCGAAACCCAGGGTTGATCAAGCGCACAAGCCTCTGTACCCCTGTACGTTCATGAAGCCCCTCGGAACCGTGGATACCAGTTTCCTGCTTGCGGAGAACCGCAAGATGCCGATGCACACCGCCGGGCTGCTGCTCTTCAGTTACCCCGAAGGCGCATCGGAGGATTGGCTCCACGAAAGCCTCTCGAACATCACCGATCCCGAGGCGGTGCAGCCTCCATTCAACAAGAAGCTCACGTTTCCGATGTCGCGGCTCGGGCTTCCTCACTGGATCACCGATCACGATCTCGACACCGACTTTCACGTTCGACATTCAGCACTTCCCAAGCCCGGCCGCTACCGGGAGATGTTCTCACTCGTGTCCCGCCTGCACAGCACCCGGCTCCATCGCGATCGGCCGCTGTGGGAGGCGCACATCATCGAAGGCGTCGAAGATAGCAAGTTCGCGATCTACATGAAGACTCATCACTCGGTGGTGGACGGCGTCGGCTCGATGCGACTTCTCCGAGAATGCTTGTCGACGGATCCAACGAAGCGGGCGATGCCGGCGCCCTGGAACACACCGCGTCCCCCGCGGACCATCCCTCCGAGCAACGGTGCAGGGCGTAGCGGGCTCGCGGCTGCCACCGGTGCGCTCGGCGGGATTGCGCGATTCGCAAGTGGAGTGGCACGAACCAACGCGCACGGCATGGTCGGCCCCTACGAAACACCATCGACCATTCTCAATGGGCGCGTGAGCGGCTCACGTCGATTCGTCGCACAGTCATGGAGCCTCCAGCGGATCAAGAAGCTCGGCCATTCGCTAGATGCCACCGTCAACGATGTCGTGCTGGCGATGTCGGCAGGCGCGCTTCGACGCTATTTGATCGACCTCGGGGCGCTTCCCGACGAGCCTTTGACCGCGATGACGCCCGTGTCGTTCCGACCCGCCGACTCCGACGCGGAGGGCAACTCGTTCTCGGTCGCCTTCGTCACGCTCGCCACCGAGGTGGCCGACCCTCGGCAAAGGCTTCGCGCAATCCAGCAATCGATGGGACACGCCAAGGGGCTCCTTCGGAGCATGAATCGGGCCGATATTCCGCTGTTTACGAGCGTGGTCGCGCTCCCCGTGCTCGTCCCGCACCTCCTTCGAATTTCGGGTCGCACGCGCCCGAGTTTCAACGTCACGGTCTCGAATGTCCCGGGCCCGCGCGAGCGACTCTACTGGAACGGCGCGCCACTCCGCGGAATGTATCCCTTGTCGATAGTCAGCCACGGCCAGGCGCTCAACATCACCGTCACGAGCGTCGCGGACAGCCTCGACTTCGGAATCATCGCGTGCCGCCGCTCACTGCCAAGCGCGCAACGGCTCATCGATCATCTCGATGAGGCACTGGTCGAGCTCGAGAGCATCCGCAGTTGAGCTTACGAGAGCAGTCGCTGGGCCTCAGCGACGACATGCGAGACGGTGATGCCGTATTGCTCGTAGAGAATTTCGTAAGGCGCTGAGGCGCCGAAGGTCTCGATCGTCACGAACGCGGAGCGCGGGCCGACCCAACGATCCCATCCCTGCCGAATGCCGGCCTCGACCACGACAGCCGCCGTATCCAAGGGAAGCACTTCGCGTTGGTAGCCCTCGTCCTGCGCCGCGAAGAGTTCCCAGCAGGGCATGCTCACGACGCGCACGCTCGCGCCTTCGGATTCGAGAGCCTCGGCCGCGCCAAGCGCGATCGCGACCTCGCTACCCGTCGCTACTAGGACGACATCGGGACCACCTCCGCCCGCTTCGCGCAACGTGTAGGCGCCTCGGTGTGCCTTCTCTGCGCTGGCCAAGGTGTTTCGATCGAGGGTGGGCACGTTTTGCCGGGTCAACGCGAGGGCCGCAGGCCCTTGCCACGCGATCGCGGCCTTCCAGCACTCGCGAACTTCGTTGGCGTCGGCGGGTCGAAACACGGCGAGGCCCGGAATCGCACGAAGCGCGGCGAGCTGCTCGACAGGTTGATGCGTGGGGCCATCTTCCCCGAGACCGATGCTGTCATGCGTGAAGATATAGCGAGTCCCGAGCCCCATCAGCCCGGCGAGTCGGATCGGCGGTCGCATGTAATCACTGAAGATCAGGAACGTTGCGCCAAAGGGAATCAACCCGCCGTGAAGCGCCATCCCGTTGAGCGCAGAACCCATGGCGTGCTCCCGAACGCCCCAGTGGACGTTTCGCGGAACGCCCTCCTGGTCGTCGCCAAACGCCGGTTGCCCCTTGAGGTTGCTAGCGTTGGAGCCCGCCAAGTCCGCGGAGCCACCTACCAACCCAGGAAGAGCAGCGGCGAGCGCGTTGAGCACTGCGCCACTTGCCTTTCGGGTGGCCAGGCCTTTGGGGTCCGCTTCGAACACGGGAAGATCGGAATCCCACCCGGTCGGGAGCTCCCCGGAGATCGCGTCGAGGAACGCGCTCGCATCCTGTGGGTGCGCCGAGCGATAGGCGTCGAACCGAGAGGACCATTCAGAATGCTGCTCGGTGCCCCGCTCGCGCAACGACTCCGCGACGCTGCCGAGCTCGTCCGGCACGAAGAACGGCTCCGTCGGCCACTCCATGATCTGCTTTGTTGCGATGATCTCGTCCTCGCCCAAAGGCGCCCCGTGCGCCGCCGAGGTCCCGCCTTTGTTGGGAGACGGATTGCCGATCACGGTACGCACTCGAATGAAGCTCGGGCGGTCGTCCGCAATCGCGGCCTCCGTGGCGCGCGCGATCGCGTCGAGGTCGTTCCCATCGTCGACGCTCGCCGTGTGCCACCCGTACGCCGCGAATCGCGCCAGCACGTCTTCGGTGAACGAGATGTCGGTCGAACCGTCGATCGTGATTTTGTTGTCGTCCCAGAACAGCGTGAGCTTACCCAGCTGAAGGTGCCCAGCGAGGGACGCCGCTTCCGATGCGACACCCTCCATGATGTCGCCATCCGACGCGATCACCCACGTGCGATGGTCGACGATCGTGTGATCGGGCTTGTTGAAGCGCGCCGCCATCTGACGCTCGGCCATGGCCATACCGACCCCGTTGCCGATCCCCTGCCCCAAGGGCCCGGTGGTCGTCTCCACGCCAGGCGTCATGTGGGACTCGGGGTGTCCTGGGGTCATGCTGCCCCATTGCCGAAAGTTGCGGATGTCGTCGAGCGAGACGGCGTAGCCGGTCAGGTGCAGTAGCGAGTACTGCAACATCGACGCATGCCCGCACGAGAGAACGAAACGATCTCGATCAGGCCAAGCAGGATCGGTCGGATCATGCTTTCGGATGTTGGAGAACAGCGCCCACCCCAAGGGGGCCAACGCCATCGGTGTCCCGGGGTGACCGGAGTTGGCCGCCTGGACTGCATCCATGCTCAAACCGCGAATCGTCTTAATGGCGAGCTCGTCGAGCTGCCTCGGGTTCCCCATGATGCGGACCTCCTCCTTACGGGCGCCGGATCTAGCAGGCGCGAGGGGTCTGCAAAAGTGCGTTTTTGAGTTGCGCTGGACATCGTGCCCGATCGCCACTAACAACCCCCAGCGCGGACCGCCGGTTGTTGACCAGATCGATCAGGTTTTCGACCCGTAGGCCTCGCATAGGAGGAAGGCATGCCTCAGGTTTTCGTGCCCAAGGAAATCGCCCCTGGCGAGACTCGGGTCGCCTGCACACCAGAAACGACGAAGCGGTACGTGAAAGAAGGATTCGAGGTCATCGTCGAACGAAACGCGGGCCGACACGCCCATTTCACCGACGCTCACTACGAGCACGCGGGCGCGACCGTGGTCGAGCCACAAGCGGCCGCCGCAGCGTGGGGAACCGCGGATGTCATTCTGCGGGTCGCACCGTTGACGGCCGACGAGGCCGCAACACTGAAAGAAGGGGCGCTCTTCATCGGATTCTTGTCGCCACACAAGAACCACGATGCAATTCGCGCGCTGCGCGACCGCAAGGTGAGCAGCGTCGCGATGGAGCTGATCCCCCGGATCAGTCGTGCGCAATCGATGGACGCCCTGAGCTCTCAGGCGTCGATCGCGGGGTACCAGGCGGTCTTGATGACGGCCGCGGCTCTCGACAAGTACTTTCCGCTGCTCATGACCGCGGCGGGGACGATCCAGCCAGCCAAAATCGTCATCATGGGCGCAGGGGTCGCCGGGCTTCAGGCGATCGCCACCGCACGACGGCTTGGTGCGGTCGTCGAGGTGTCGGACATTCGCCCTGCCGTCAAAGAGCAGGTCGAATCCCTCGGTGGGCGCTTCATCGACTTTCCCCTGGATGAAAGCGGCGAGGGCGAAGGCGGGTACGCCCGCGAGCTCACCCAGGAACAACTCCAGGCCCAACAGGCCGTGGTCCGAGCCAAGGTCGTCGCCGCCGACGCGGTAATCACCACCGCACTCGTCCCGGGCCGCCCGGCTCCCAAGCTCATCACCAAGGACATGGTCGAAGAGATGCGCGTGGGTGCCGTGATCGTCGATCTCGCTGTCGAACAGGGTGGAAACTGCGAGCTGTCGAAGAACGGCGAAACGATCGAGGTACACGGGGTCACGATCATCGGGCACTCCAACATGCCCGGCACCAAGCCGGCCGACGCGAGCTTGCTCTATTCCCGCAACATCCAAGCGCTGATTCTCAACATGCTTTCCGAAGGAAAAATCGTCCTCGATCTCGAAGACGAGATCACCAACGGAGCCCTGCTCACCCACCAAGGCGAGGTTCGCCACGGGCCGACTGCGGAGGCGCTCAATGCCTAATCCCGCCGGAAGGGAAGGAGACCGACCGTGACTCTGGGACCCCTATTGATTGGCATCTACGTGTTCGTGCTCGCCGGCTTCGTCGGGTTCGAGATGATCACGAAGGTTCCCCCTACGCTTCACACGCCACTCATGAGCGGCGCAAACGCGATCAGCGGGATCACGATTGTCGGCGCAGTGGCAGCCGCGACCACAGCGCCACCGACGATCGCAAACGTCCTCGGCTTCATCGCAATCGTGACCGCAACGATCAATGTCGTCGGCGGCTTCCTCGTCACCGATCGCATGCTCCGCATGTTTGGAAAGAAGAGGAAGTAGATGAGTCCTGAGGTCATTCGTTCGACCGTCGTGCCGATCATCTATCTGGCTTCCACGGTCTTGTTCATCTTTGGGATCAAGCAACTCGCGAAGGTCAAAACTGCGCGACGTGGCAACACGATCGCCGCCATTGGCATGTTGTTCGCGATCGTCGGGGCGCTGCTCGAACTAGGAATCGTCGACTACCGCTGGATCGGAGGAGGTCTGCTCGTTGGCGCCGTCGTCGGCGCGGCATTCGCCATCCGCGTCCAGATGACATCGATGCCGGAAATGGTCGCGTTGTTCAACGGCTTCGGGGGGATCGCCTCGACGCTCGTCGCGGTATCGGTGTACTGGCGTGAGTCCGTCGAGAGTGAGACGACGGCCACCGTGCACGAAGCGATCGGGTGGGATGCGAGCGTGACGGTCATGCTTTCCGTCCTCATCGGTGGCATCACGTTTACCGGCAGCCTCGTCGCGCTTCTCAAGCTGCAAGGGAAGCTTCGAAAGGGGCAGCCGATTCTGTTGCCCGCGCGGCACGTCATCACCTTCGGGCTGCTGGCGGCATCGATCGTGGCCGGAGGTATCGCCGTCACGGCAGGCGCACCCGCGTCCGTGCCCTGGGTCCTTGGATTGGCTGCGATCTCACTCCTCTTGGGCGTGCTCCTCACGATTCCGATCGGCGGCGCGGACATGCCCGTAGTCGTGTCTCTGCTCAACTCCTACTCCGGCATCGCAGCCTCGATGGCAGGCTTCGTCATCGGCAACCCGCTTTTGATCATCGCAGGCGCCATGGTCGGAGCGGCGGGTCTGATTCTCACGCAGATCATGTGCGTGGCGATGAACCGATCCCTGCTCAACGTGTTGGTTGGCGGATTCGGCGTGGCCGACGGCACAACCGGTGGCGGAAGCGACGAGTACACGACTGTCACGTCTTGTGGTCCCGAAGAGACTGCGATGATCCTCGAGAACGCCGAGTCGGTCATCATCATCCCGGGGTACGGTCTCGCTGTGGCGCAGGCCCAGCACGCCGTCCGCGAGCTCGCCGACCTCTTGAAGGCCCGCGGGACGAAAGTCACCTACGCCATCCACCCGGTCGCAGGACGAATGCCGGGCCACATGAACGTTTTGCTGGCAGAGGCGGATGTCCCCTACGAACAACTCGTCGAGATGGACCTCATCAATCCCGAGTTCAAAAACACCGACGCGGTCATCGTGCTCGGCGCGAATGACGTCGTGAACCCAGTTGCAAGCAAAGACCCCACCAGCCCGATCGCCGGCATGCCCATCCTCAATGCGCACGAAGCTCGCTCGGTCTTCGTGGTGAAGCGAAGCCTGAGCCCTGGTTACGCTGGCATCAAGAACGAGTTGTTCGAGTACGACAACACGATGATGGTGTTCGGGGACGCCAAGAAGATTCTTCAGGGGCTCATCACCGAGGTGAAAGCGCTGTAGGCCGCGTGCCCGGAGCGCTGGACTCTCGACCCACTACGAGTCCATGAAGTCGGACGCGCCCGCTGCGGAAGATCCGTAGAGTTCGCGATCGGCCAGGTCGTCGAATCGGGTGTATTCGTTGAAGAACCGAACGCGGCACGTTCCCGTGGGGCCCGCGCGCTGCTTCCCAATGATGATCTCGGCAATCCCGCGGTCATCGCTGTCGCGGTTGTAGACCTCGTCGCGATAGATGAACCAGATCGTGTCGGCATCCTGCTCGATCGCACCCGACTCGCGAAGGTCGGAGAGCAAGGGGCGTTTGTCTTTCCCGCCCCGCGACTCGACGCCTCGGTTGAGCTGAGACAGCGCGATGATGGGAATTTCGAGCTCTTTGGCAAGCGCCTTCAGGCTTCTGCTGATCTCGCTGATTTCCTGCTCGCGCGAGTCATTGCGCATCCCTGAACGCATCAGCTGGAGGTAGTCGACCACGATCAAGCTGAGCCCCACCTCGGACCGAAGGCGCCGCGCCTTGGCCCGAAGCTCGAGGAGTGTGATCGCCGGCGTGTCGTCGATCCAGATGGGCAACTCGCTCAGCGTCCCTGCAGCGTCCGCAAGCTTGGGCCAGTCTTCTTTGTGCAGCTGCCCGGTACGGATTCGATTGCCGTCGACCCGCGCCTCGCTGCCGAGGAGCCTCCGGACGAGCTGACCTTTGGGCATCTCGAGCGAAAAGATCGCAACCGGAACTTTCGCCGCTTCACAGGCGTTGTGCGCCACGTTCAACGCGAACGAGGTTTTGCCCATGCCCGGACGACCGGCGACGATGATCAGATCGCCTGCATGCATCCCCGCGGTGAGTTTGTCGAGCAGTGCGAACCCAGTGGGCAACCCCGTGATCGCCTCGCCGCGATTTGCCGTTTCGTGGATCTCCTGAAACGTGCGCATCACGACTTCTTTGACGTGCTCGTACGGATTGCGCGCTCGCTCCCGCGCGACTGCGAAAACCGAAGATTCGGCTTCGTCGAGGAACTCCTCTACGGCGCCGTAGTCTCCGTAACCGCGAGCGGTCACCTCGTGGCAGACTTGGATCAGACTTCGCACCACGGACTTGTCTCGCACGATGCGCGCGTGGGCCTGGATGTTCGTGACGGTCGGAATGGTGTTCGTGAGGGACAGCAGGTATTCGTCGCCGCCCACGCCGGCAAGCTTTCCTCCGTGAACCAGAACCTCTCGAAGCGTCACCTGATCGACAGGCTGACTGCGTGCGAACAGCTCCGTCATCGCCTCGAAGATTTTGGCGTTGGCTTCGCTGTAGAAGTCCCCGGTAGAAAGCACTTCGAGGACGACATTCATCGCCTCGTTCTCGAGCAAAATGCCCCCGAGCACAGCTCGCTCTGCGTCTAGGGCATTGGGCGGGACTTGGCCCTGTGGTTCCGGTCGAGAAATGCTCCGCGCTCCTTCCGAAGTTTGGTTCTAACCAAAATCACCAAGCCCGCCAATGGGTTTGGCGTGGGCTACGCGCGGGTCTTGACTTCGAGCTTGATCGTTCCCGTAAGCCCGTACGGCAGCTTCACGCCGATCTCGTAGCTGCCCACCTCTTTGATGGGCTGGTCGGGCATGATGAGCTTTCGCTTATCGATCTCGACGCTGACGCCCTTGGCCTTGAGACCTTCGAGCACGTCATTCGACGTCACCGATCCGAACAGCTTGCCCTCGTCGCTCGCTTCCTTGGCCACCATGACGGTAACTTTCGCGAGCTCTGCGACGACGGTCTCCTGCGCGCTGCGGAGTTTCGCGATTCGATGGGCTTGGACGGCCTTTTCGTGCTCGATCTGGCGGACACTGGCGCGGGACGCGACGACTGCAAGGCCGCGAGGCAACAAATAGTTGCGCGCGTAACCCCGCCGTACACGGACGACGTCTCCGATGGAGCCGAGGTGGCTCAGGTTGTCTTTGAGTACAACTTCTACTGTAGATGCCATCGCTGCCTCACTTGGTCGCTGTGTACGGAAGCAATGCGATGTTCCGTGCTCGCTTGATCGCGCGGGTGAGATCCCGCTGTTGCTTCGCCGAGAGACCAGAGATCCGCCGAGGAACGATCTTTCCTCGATCTGTAATGAAGTGCCGAAGCTGTTGCGGGTCTTTGT
>JBATTM010000380.1:0-5986 GCA_049670545.1 Polyangiales bacterium | reverse complement strand
GGGTGCCCTCGAGGTCACCCGTGCCTTGACCCGCCGACCGCTCGAATCGTGCACCAAACTCCCGGCGCAGATTCAGCTCACACACTCCGTCCAAGAGGTCATCGACCATGCGGACGTCGTGGTCGAGTGCTCGGGGGACCCCATTCACGCCACCCCCGTGGTGCGAGAGGTGCTCGGCGCCGGACTCCCGGTCGTGACGATGAACTCGGAGTTCCACGTCACGTGCGGCTCCCATTTCGTGAACCAGGGTTACCTGACGGAGGCCCACGGCGACCAGCCCGGCGTGCAGGGCAGCCTCCACCTCGAATCGGTGAGCATGGGCTTCGAGCCGCTCGTCTACGGCAACATGAAAGGGTTTCTGAATCACGACCCGAGCCGTGAAGACATGGTGTACTGGGCCACACGACAGGGGTTCAGCGTCCAGCAAACGACGTCGTTTACCGACGGCACGAAAGTCCAGATCGAGCAAGCCTTGGTGGCGAACGCCTTCGGCGCCGACATCGCAAAGCCAGGGCTGCTCGCCATGAAGAGCGACACCTTCGAAGACGCGACGAAGCGACTGGTCACCGCCGCCGTCGAGCATGGGCACCCGATCTCGGATTTCGTCGTCGTGCCCGGCCAGGCGCCCGGGGTGTTTCTGATCGCGACGATCGACGAATCGCAGAGGCCGGCGCTCGAAGTGTTGAAGATGGGCCCTGGCCCGTACTACACGTTGGTCCGGCCGTACCACCTGTGCGGGCTGGAGATTCCCAACACGATCCGGCAGGTCGTGCAGGGCCACCCCCCACTCATCCACAACTCGAGCCGGCCCACCGTCGGCGTGGCCGCGGTCGCCAAGACAACCCTCGAGCCCGGTGACCGCATCGAGTTTGGCATCGGCAGCTTTCGCGTGCGCGGCGAGGCCGTGCGCTTTGCGGACAGCCCGACACACGTGCCGATCGGGATTCTGGCAAACGCGACGATCACCCGAAGAGTCGACGCCGGACAGATGCTCACCGTCGACGACGTGGACCTTCCGCCGAGTGAGGCTCGCGACATCGCGCTCGACACCATCCGCCAGGCCAACGCTCTCTAGCGGTCAGGGTGGCCACGGTGGGCGCCTAGCCCTGCTGCGTGTGCTCGAGTGCCGCCTTCAAGTTGCGGTGGAAATGGATGATCGCGGATTCGAAGTGGCCGAAGGTGAAGAACTCGTTGGCTCCGCTTCCGACGCTTCGCTGAATGGCGCTGACCATCGCCAGGTCTTCCACGAGACCGGAGTCGTTGACGAATTCGGCGTCGCGCGCGGCTCGCTCTGCCGAACCAGATTCGCTTCCGTGGGTCAGTGAGTACCGGAACAGCCGCGTCCGATCCACGGCGACCGGCTCCAAGATGAGCACATTGGTGTGGCGCGAGAGCACGGCGACCAATGCGTTTGGAAAGAGATGGTACACATAGGTGACGAGCCCATCGATTGCGCGGTGTTCCGGCGGCACTTCGGCAAGCTTGGCGATGCGACGGAACGGATACGTCACGCGGCTGTTGCGACCACTGCGCTCGACGACGTTGAGGTTGTCAAACCCGTACGGGTAGAAGGTCTCTTTGTGGGTGGAGCGGATGTGATAGCCCTCGAGGAACCCCTCGAGGATGACTTTCCAGTTCACGTTGATCGTCGTCTCGTCGGACTTCAGGAGCTGCTGCTCTGGGGCGATCAAGCCATCGAGACCTTGCCAGGGAGCCGTGGGGGAAAGCGAGCCTTCCTGGGTGACGAAGAGGAGGCCGAGACGCTCTTCGGAGGCGACCGGCACGAGACCGTGCATCTCTTTGTCGAGGCCGGGGAAGCCATCTTCGTGGGGGATGTGCCGCAGCCGACCGTCCAGCCGGTAGCTCCAGCCATGGTACGGACAGACGAGCGCCTTGGCGCAGCCAGATCCGTTCGCCAGCTCCGTACCTCGGTGACGACATGCGTTTCGGAAGACACGAACTTCGCCGTCACGCCCGCGCACGGCGATGAGAGATCGTCCCCCCGCGTTCCGCGCGAGATAGGAGCCCGGCTCGGGAAGTGCGACCGATGGACAGAACGGGATCGTCGACCGGCGCAGGAGACAGACCTCGTCGTTCAAACGCTCTGGCGAGGTGTAGTGCGCCACGGGTTCGCGCCAGACCTCCTCGCCACGGTCGGTGGATTGATCGTCGATATGTCGCAGCACCCGCGCCGCGACGGCCTGGTCGTCCATGAATGCGGTCATCGCGCCGCTCCTGTAAAGTGATTCGATATCACTTAAAATAGATTTGACATCACTTCTATTCTTGGTCAAGATCCCCCTCGATGTCAAGCGCCACCGAGCCGGCCACACGGAAGGGCCAGGAGACGCGCGCACGGCTGCTCGACGCCGCACGCGAGCTGGCGATCTCCACCGGGGGTCACATCGAGATCGCGGCCGTCGCATCCGCTGCGGGAGTGGTTCCGAGCCTCGTGCATCGGTACTTCGGCTCGAAGGCAGGGCTCGTCGGCGCGTTGGTCGACGACTTCTTCGACCGCCTTCACGAAGAAGTGCTCGATGTCGACCTCCAAGACCAGGGCGATTGGGCGCAGCACGAACGGATCCGCTTGGAGTCGGGGGTACGCTTCCACTACGGGGAGCCCTTCGCGGCCGTGCTCTACGGGCCCCTCGCACGCGATCCCGAAGTTTGCGAGAGGGAAGCGGCCCGGATTGCGGCCGTCGTGGACCGGACCGCACGCGGGATTCGTCGGGCACAGCGTGAGGGCGAGCTCCCCGTGGGAGTCGATTCGGTACTGGCCGCCGCGGCGATGTTTGGCGCCCTTCGTCTGGTGCTCGTGGAAGCGATGAGACGGTCGCCACGCCCACGGCCGACCAGGCTGATCGAGATCCTGTGGCGCCAGGTGGCCGCGTCCGTGCAGATCGAGCCGGACGCTTGGAAGAAGTCGTGAGGCGTTTGCGCAGTCTCCAGCGAGACGTCTAGTTGAACGAGTCGTAGACCGAGCCCCACCCGCCGAGCGTGTAGGTCACTGTGAAGATCGCGTCGATGACGCCGTCGGCATCGTCGTCGTTATCGATACGGAGCACGTTCCCAGCTTCGTCGTACTCCCGGAAGAGACTCACGGATTCCGCCACACCGTCGGCATCGGTGTCTCTCTCGAAGCGTTCCACTCTTCCGGCGGCGTCGTAGGTGGTCACCTCGCGACTGTCGATGACCGTGTCGGCGTCGGTGTCGTTCTGGCGCAGGGTCAAGTTGCCGCGGTCGTCGTACTCCCGTGTCTCGATGCTGTCCGCCACCCCGTCGGCATCGCTGTCATTCTCGACGCGTGTCAGACGCCCCTCCTCGTCGAACATCGACCTCGTCTCCTCATCGAGCACGCCGTCGCCGTCCAAATCCGCCGATGTTCGCGTCCGGTTTCCCGCGTCGTCATACCCGAAGAAGCGCGTCGACTCGCTCGTGCCATCCGCGTCGTCGTCTTGATCGTTGCGAATCAAGCGGTCGTTTGAATCGTACTGGTTGCTTCGAAACGAATCGATCGTGCCATCGGCGTCACTGTCCGTGGCGCTGACGAGGAGGTTGCCTCGGTCGTCATACGTGTAGGCCACGATTCTCTCCGGGAGGCCATTGGCGTCGTCGTCCTGGCGCTCCGTGACGACCTCACCGAATTCGTTGTATTCGGATTCGAAGATTCGGTCGGCGAAACCGTTGGTGTCCGAGTCCGTTTCTTCGCGAACCCGGTTGAGGTCCGCGTCGTAGGTGCGGGTCCGCGTCTCTGTGACTCCAGCCGCGATGATCCGAATCGCGGTCGAGACTCCCCGCTCGTCGTAATCGACCTCGAACTCCCGGTCTAGCGTACCATCGGCATCGTCGTCGATGCGCTGGCCGACGAGACGACCGGCATCGTCGTACTCGAGGGTCATCGTAGCGTCCACCGTGCCGTCTGCATCCTTGTCCTCGCTCTGAAACTCCTGAAGGGAACGGCCAAGCTCGATACCGAGCTCTTGGTAGAGGTGCTCCATCGCCTGGCTCAAGCGAGCGATCGCGCGGTAGCTCGGGAAGAGCGCTTGCTGGTTGGCCGTGTTCAACAGGCTCCGAAAGTCATGGTCTTTTCGAAACCGGAAGGGCAGCCGTTGGAGGTCGAGCTCGACCCCGTCGAAGAGGGCGGCGGTTTCGGAAGAAATCTCGATGCCGTTGGTGGGGTCTCCATCGAAGTCGAGGGTCTGCAATGTGAACGCGGTGTTCACCGCCGAAGAGAAGGCCGGAGACCCGACAACCGCCGCGTAGGAGTCGTCGTCCTGCGGCGGGTCCACACCCGCGAGGTCGAACGGAGAGACCTGCGCCTGCCCGACCACAGCGCCAAGGGTCGTGCCCCCGAGAAAGAATCGCACCGTCTCCCCTGCGCGATACCGAAAGGTGCCCGATGCATCGGTGACCCCCTCGAGGGTGTCGCTCTCGAACGAGACGCCGGAGACCGCCGCGTCGAGAAGCACGCCGGTGAGCACATCGCCTCCTCCGTCGCCCCCTTGGCCGCCACCCCCGCCGCCGCCTCCTCCACAAGAGGCCAGCGCTCCCGCGCAGAGAAGGGGACAGATCAGACGTCTCCAAGTCAGGGTATTCATCGCCCTACTCTAAACGCCCTTGGACGGTTGTAGAAGAACCATGCGATTCGTCCCGTACTGGGCAGAGTTGACGGCGTACGGCGTGGCCCCGCGGGCCGGCTCGCGAAGCGCCTAGCGGTTGCGGGACAGGCAGTCGACGATCGAGGCGCACGTGCGGAAGGCGGCTTGGCATCCGAACTCGACGTTGCCTGAGGCGAGGCAGACCGACCGCTCGCATCCCGCGACGCAGACCTCGAAGATCTCGAATCGGGTGCATCCCAGACTGGGGCACCCCGCCCCGCACACCGTCCTTCGATTCTCGCAAGCGGTCTCGCAGTCCACTCGTGCCCCGAATGGGCACTCCTGATCGGCACACGTGAGGATTTCGTTCGTCCCGACGAAATCCAAGCACTTGTCGAAGCTGTCCGATGTCGAGTCGCCGCACCCGGGGAGGAGTGCCACGAGGAGAACGAGCGAGGACAGAGGCCACCAGCGCCGCATGGGGCGACGCTACCATGGGGTGATCCGTGGTGGTAGGCTCGGGCGATGTCCAAGTTCGACTATGTGAAGACCCGCCGTGAGGACGTGGCCAAGATCCCAGTGAAGCACGAGAAGTACGTGCGGCTCGCGGCCAAGTTCTTCACCAAGGTCAACGTCGCGGTCTACAAGGCGAGCGGCGGCCGACTCATGAACAAAGGGCCGGGCGCCAAGCCGATCTGCTTGGTCACCATGACGGGACGAAAATCGGGGAAGCAGCGGGAGATCCCCCTCATGCACGTGCCCCACGGCGACAAGAAGATTCTCGTCGCATCCTTGGGTGGCATCTCGAAGAACCCGGTCTGGTACTACAACCTGAAGGCGCACCCCGACATCACGATCACGGCCGAGGGGAGCACGCGCGCATACCGGGCCCGCGAGGTGGCCGCCGACGAAAAGGCGTCACTCTGGCCGGTCCTCGTCGAAGCGTACCCGCCCTACGACGAATACCAAGCTCGGACCGACCGAGACATCCCGGTGTTCGTCTGCGATCCCGTGAACTAGCGCCGGTCGTGTCGAAGTTCGCCACTCGAGCCGGAGCCATGCGGTAGCGGTCCTCGGCGATCAGCGCGCGAGGCTCGGGGAGTCGGAGGGGACGAGGACGAGGTCGACCTTGACGAAGCTGTCGGGGTCGTAGCGAAGGCCGGCGAAGTCGAGTTCGATCTGCGTGGCGTCGAAGCCGATGCGGCTTGGGTCGAAGGCCAGGGTGGTTTGCGCGTCGTCTGGCGCGGCGAACACCAACCCTGGCGCGTGCTCGCTCGGCGTGAACTTGACGATGTAGCCGTCGAACTCTCCTGGGGCGAATGCGCCGGGGGCCTCGACACTCGCGAAATCGAAGATCACGGATTGCCCCTCGACGTACACGTCGACAC
>JBATTM010000379.1:0-1676 GCA_049670545.1 Polyangiales bacterium | reverse complement strand
TCTCTGGTCCTTTCTGTATCAGAAATTTCCAGCTCCCGGTGGACCGGTTTTACCGAAGCAGGTCAGTCGGCCGATGAGCGAGTTATGAAGTGGGAGTCAGGGTGATCTGGATGAAACGCGTGATTGTTGGCCTGTCGGTAGTCTGTGCTGTGGCTTGTGGGGACAGTGGCTCGGAAGGGGTGCCTGGTCTCTATCACCTGCCGGGTCGAAGCGACGCGCTCAGCCTCGAGATCCAATCGGAAGGGACGTTTCGGTGGTTCATCTCTGGGTGTGACTTTTTTGGTGGTGACGAGGGGATCTGGCGGCGTTCGGACGACGGGATCGTGCTCTTACCACTCGACGGTGAAAGCACGTTTCGTTGGTCCGCGGACTTTCGTGTTCAGGAAGTCGAGCGACTCGACGTAGCGATCGACGCAGATGAACAAGGGCTGCTCATCACGGGCCCCGCCGAAGTCATCACCGAACCGCAGCGATGGATCGTCGGTGGCATCTGTCCGATCTGCGGGGGATCACCGGATCCGGATGTGCTGCAGCTCGGGCCGACGGGGTTCGAGCTGTGTGATGATCCGTTCCCGAGTCTCAGCCCTCGTAACTGAACGAGATTCCGCCATGGCGCGCAGCGGCCAACTGGCGCCGCAGCCCCCCGCTGAGCCCCGGCCTAGCGAACGCGCTCGAGCCAGTACCTGGGCTTTCGTTTCGTGTGGGCGAAGGCAATCACGACCACCTGATCCGGAAGATTCGCCGTTAGAACCTTATAGGGAAACTGATGCAACAGGTGACGGCGCACAGTCATCGATGCAGCCGCTGTCTCGACCGCGCCAGCATCCGGAAACTGGCGCGCGCGGTGCACGATGGCGCGGTATTCGAGGGCCAGCGCCTCGGCGAACGCCGGAGCTTTGCCCCGGTACCAGCGGAGCGCGTCGGCGAACTCCTGCCGGGCCTCGGCAAGAACCCGAAGCTTCTTCATGCGCCTTTGAGGATGGACGAGATTTCTTCGTTGACCTCGTCCCAGTCGTGCAGCGCCGCTGTGCCGTCTTCGAGGCTCTTGACGCGCCGGGCGATCTCCTCGCGCCAGGTGGCCTCGACCTCTTCAGGAGTCGCGATCCCCTCCGAGCTGGAAAGCTCGGCGACGACGAGCGCCCGATCCTTCGCGTCGAGCTTGAAGGCTTCTTCGAGGATCTTTTCAACTGGCCAGCTCATGGATTGAGTGTACCCCAGATGCCCCTACCCGGCACCTGACACACGTCGACGCTGACGATCGCATGAAAGTCGCGCATCAAGACCTCGAACGTTCGTCTCTCGCTGCCCGAAACACGTCGAACACCGCGCCGACCTCAGCAAGCTCGCGGTTCAAATCGGGCACAGGGATTTGTGACATTGTCATAAGAATGTCCGGCAACGCGTTTTGCTCGTGTTCCTCGGACGTGCTCTCCTCGAGACCCGTCCGCGAAACCATTCGAGGATCGTCGGAACCGGGTGAGCTCCCGGCTGTTCGATTCCCACCGCCTCCACCGCCTAAGACAAGAGATTGGTTGCGGCTAGCGTACTCGCCGATCGCCAGTGACCCCGTAGTGACCATCGGCAGCTCATTGCGGCGCAGGTTCGTCGGGCTTGGCCACGGCCTGCTTGAGCCGTGATTCGCTCAATATGGGCGCAGATCATCGTCGCCTCGATGT
>JBATTM010000378.1:0-3152 GCA_049670545.1 Polyangiales bacterium | reverse complement strand
GCTCCACTCTTCGCGCGCGGCCGCGCTGGCTACGATCTGTTGTGCCAGGATGTCGAGTGGTGCGTCGGGGATTTCGATGCGGTCGAGCTCCCGGCGTCGCACGCACCGCATGAGAGCGGCGCATTCGACGAGCTCATCACGGCTCAGCGGAAACAGGCGACCCTTCGGTGTGCCACCGTGCCAGTGCCCGGAACGGCCCACGCGTTGCAGGAACGTGGCGACCGAGTGGGGGGAGCCCAGCTGACAGACGAGGTCGACGTCTCCGACATCGATTCCGAGTTCGAGGGACGCGGTCGCGACCACCGCCTGGAGGTCGCCCGACTTCAAGCGCCTCTCTGCTTCGAGTCGATGCGCCCGCGCAAGGCTTCCATGATGCGAGGTGACGGCTTCCTCCCCCAAGAGCTCGGCGAGGTGCCGTGTCACCCTCTCCGCTAGGCGTCGGCTGTTGACGAAAATCAACGTGGTGTTGTGCGCTTCGACGAGTGCCGCGAGGCGCTGATACACCTCGTCCCACACCTCGAGGGACATGACAGATTCGAGCGGAGACCCGGGCATCTCGACTGCTACGTCCATCTCTCGCTGGTGCCCCACGTCTACGATTCTGCAGGCCGGGAGCACACCCGGCTTTCGATCGGGCTTTGCCCCCACGAGGAAGTGCGCGACCTGTTCGATCGGGTTTTGCGTGGCGGAGAGACCGATCCGGGTGATGTCGTGATCGACCAGTTCCTCGAGGCGTTCGAGGGAGAGCGCAAGGTGTGCGCCTCGCTTGTTGGTGACCACCGCGTGGATCTCGTCGACAATCACCGTCTTGACGTCCGAAAGCATGCGCCGCCCACCTTCGCTCGTCAGTAAGATGTAGAGCGACTCGGGGGTCGTCACGAAGATGTGTGGAGGCGACTTCACCATCTTCGCCCGCATGTGTGAGGGCGTGTCTCCGGTGCGAACCGCCGTTCGGATGTCGAGATCCCCGTAGCCGAGCTCTTCGAGGGCTCCGCGGATGCCTTCGAGCGGAGCTTGGAGGTTGCGCTCGATGTCGTTGCTCAGCGCCTTGAGGGGCGATACGTAGAGGATCTGTACCTTTTCGGGAAGGCCTTCGTCGAGGCCGCGCCGGACCAGCGCGTCGATCGCGCACAAGAACGCGGCCAGCGTCTTGCCCGACCCCGTGGGCGACGCGATGAGTGTGTGGTTCCCTTCGCGAATCGCCGGCCAGCCCTCGACCTGGGGCGGAGTCGGCTCGTCGAAGGTGCGGTCGAACCAGGCGGCCACGGCAGGGTGAAAGCCGTCGATGAGCATGTCACTCACCTCTAGCACCGCCCGGCGCTGACGGGTACCCCCACCATTGCCAACCGCGTATCGGATCGGGTACCAACGGTTCATGATGCTTCGGCGCGCCTCGATCAGCCTGCTGTGGGCGGGCCTCCTCTCTTTGGGGGTGTTGTCGATGGTTCGTGCCGATGTATCTCCGGATGCACCGGGTCAGGTCGCGACCCTTCCAGATGCGGTCGGCGACCACTGGGTGTGGGTCCCGGATCGCGCGCTGCGACGTAGTGTTCTCTTCGATGGAGATTCCGGCGACATGCTTGGACTCATCGACAGCGGCATGTCGATCACACCCAAGGCCCCGCAGTGGTCGAAGAAGCGGGGCGAGATCTACAGCGTCGATACGATCTACACGCGCGGTCATCACGGGGAACGCCAAGATTTCGTGTTCATCTATGATGCCCGCACGCTGGACGTGAAGGGCGAGATATCCATCCCGCCGCGGTCTGCAGACACGAGCACGGGGGTCAGCCTGCTGGGAATGCTCGACGGTGAGCGCTTCCTCGTGGTGCTCAACCATGCTCCCGGAAGCTCGGTTTCTGTCGTCGACCTCGAAGCGCGTGCGTTCGTCGAAGAGATTCAGACCGCGGGGTGTGCAGGCGTGTATCCCGCGGGAGACGCTCGATTCGGAATGTTGTGTGGCGATGGAACCGCGATCACCGTCACACTGAATGGCGCAGGCGCGCTCGAGCGCATCGGACGGAGCGATCCTTTCTTCGACGTGATCGAAGATCCCGTCTCCGAAAAGGGCGCGCGTGACGGAGCGCGCTGGCTGTACACCTCATTCGAGGGGCTGCTTCACACCGTCGACTACGCCGGCGACGCGCCAGTGGTCCTGCCGTCATGGTCCTTGTTCGACGACGACCAGCGGCGCCGTGGGTGGCGCGCCGGCGGCGGGCAATATCTCGCGTACCACCCTCCATCGAAGCGCCTGTACGTGATCGTCCACGAGGGCGGGCCAGGCTCCCACAAAGATCCCGGCAGCGAGGTTTGGGTCTACGACACCGTCGCCCAACAGCGCGTGGCAACCTTCTCGATGCCGAACGAGCTGGTCGCGTTCATTCGCCCGCAGATCGGCTTCGAGGCAGGCGGGTTTACCGAGTGGCTCCTCAGCAAGGTGCTTCCCAATCTTGGCGTTCACAGTGTCGCGGTCACCCAGGACGATGCCCCGTTGCTGTTCGTGCGCCATGCGGACCTCGGCGCGGTCGGCGTCTTAGACGCGCAAACCGGAGCGCACCTGCGGGACCTCGATGAAGTCGGTCTCTCCGGCATTCTGCTGGTGGTGCCATGATCGATCCCGTGGTCTCCGTCTCCCTCCGATGTCTCTTGGCGGCGGTGTTTGTCGCCGCCGCCTGGCACAAGGTCTCCGACCACGCGCGTTTCCGCGCCGTGCTCCGCGCCTATCGTGTCATCCCAGGCTCGTTGAGTGACGTCGTCTCGTGGAGCGTCCCCTTGGTTGAGTTCCTCGTCGCCGGCGGGCTCGCGTCGCCGAGCTACCGAATCGCCGCCGGGGCGGCGGCGGGCGTCCTGACACTCTACAGTGCAGCGATCGCATTCAATCTCGCCCGCGGAAGGCGCGACATCGATTGCGGGTGCTTCGGCCCCGCCGCACGCGTTCCACTGAGCGGGTCGCTGCTGGCCCGCAACGCCGTCCTCGTGAGCGGAGCGCTGCTTGCGTCGGCGCCCCTTCGCGACCGTCCGTTGGTCTGGGTGGATGGTCTGACGGTCGTGTTGCTGGTTCTCGTTACCGCGCTCCTTTGGGTTTCTTTTTGGCGACTGCGTCAAGTCGCGGGGCAGAGGAGGCCCTCGTGATCGACGCACTCATCGTATCG
>JBATTM010000377.1:0-9307 GCA_049670545.1 Polyangiales bacterium | reverse complement strand
AATACCAATGAACGTGAACGACTTGGCCTGGGTTTCTCTGCGACTGGTGTATGCGTGGATGTTTATCTACCCGGCGGTGGGCCTCACCAAGCAATGGCCGACCACCGTGCAGACGACCGCGCTGTTGTTCAGCGTCAAGCCCCGTCTCTTCGCATTGGCCTCAGTAGCGTTCATGTTCGTCGGTGGCGTGATGGTTCTGTTGGGGGTCTATGGTTGGCTCGCCGGCGCCGGGTTCGTCGCCTTCAACCTCGGCGGCGCCATCATTCACTACCGACTGGCCGCGCAAGCCGGCGCGGCCTCGCTATCTCCCGAGGCGTCGACGACCGACGTCTCTACCATCAAGGGCTTGGCGAACTTGGCTGTGGTTGGCCACGTGACTTCAGCACAGAAGAATTTCGTTCTCGCGGCGGTTGGGCTGTTCTTCTTTTTGGTGGGCACCGGCCCGTGTAGTGTGGTCGGCCCAAGGCCGCCTTTTTGGTAGGGGAGCGAGATGGCGATTGAGTTGACTGGAGCCCAGTTGGTAGTCGAGTGTCTGAGACGGCACGGAGTCGAGTATGTATTCGGGATTCCCGGCGCGAAGATCGACGCCGTGTTCGACGCCCTTCAAGATGTCGACAGTCCGCGTTTGATCGTTTGCCGTCATGAGCAGAACGCGACCTTCATGGCGAGCTGCATCGGTCGGCTCACGGGAATCCCCGGGGTCGTGATGGTGACCTCGGGTCCCGGCGTGTCCAACCTTGCAACCGGGCTTACCACTGCGACCACCGAGGGGGATCCAGTCGTTGCGCTCGGCGGTGCCGTGCCGCGAGCGATGGCGTTGAAGCAGACGCATCAGAGCATGGACAACGTCAACTTCGCGCGCCCACTTACGAAGAGCAGCGCCGAGGTCATCGTACCTGAGACGATTCCGGAGGTGATTGCGAATGCGTTTCGGGTCGCGGCGAGCCCGCGTCAGGGCGCTACCTTCGTTAGCTTGCCACAGGACGTGCTCGCTGCGCCGACCTCATCGCGACAATGGACCTCACGCCCTCCGAGCTCTCTCGGCCCGGCCTCGTCCCGTTTGATCGACGCCGCCGCCGCGAAAATCGAGGCCGCCGCGATGCCTGTTCTGCTACTCGGGCTCGAGGCGAGCAAACCCCACAACACGGCCGCCGTGCGACGATTCCTAGCGCGATTTCCGATGGCGACGGTCGAGACGTACGAGGCCGCTGGTGTCCTTTCCCGCGAACTTGCCAAGTACTTCGTCGGCCGGGTCGGTCTATTCCGAAATCAGCCCGGCGATCAACTCCTGCGATCGTCGGACCTGGTTCTGACGGTCGGGTTCGGCCCGGTCGAGTACGATCCGGAGGTCTGGAACGCCGAGGGGGCCCTCGACATCATCCATCTCGACGAGACGGCGATGAGCGTTGGACAGAGTTACCACCCGACAATCGAGCTTCACGGAGCGATCAGCGTGACGCTCGACGCTCTTAGCGAGTTGCTACCCTCACGTGCGGAACTCACGAACCCGGCGCTCGTCGAAAGACTACGCGCAGAAATGGATGCCGGTGTCGAAGCGTCTCGCGAGCACGCGTCATCGCCGATTCATCCACTTCGTTTCATCCACGAGTTGCAGCAGTACATCGACGATCAAACCACCGTGATCAGCGATGTAGGGTCTCACTACATGTGGCTTGCGCGCCACCTATACTCGTACGAGCCACGGCACCTGCTCTTCAGCAACGGTCAGCAGACTCTCGGAGTCGCGTTGCCCTGGGCGATTGCGACCACCTTGGTACGCCCGAGTGAGAAGGTGATCTCGATCTCAGGGGATGGTGGTTTTCTTTTTTCCGCGATGGAGCTCGAGACCGCGGTGCGAGAGAAGAGCAAGTTCGTTCATTGTGTGTGGCGCGACGGCTCATACGACATGGTCGCGGCTCAAGAGATGATGAAGTACGGGCGCACCTCGGGCGTCGAGTTCGGCCCGATCGACTTGGTGAAGTTCGCCGAGAGCTTTGGCGCGAAGGGCATGGCCATCGAGTCCGCAGACGAGATCATTCCTGCGATTCGTGAGGCGCAGACCCATGATGGACCGGTGCTGATCGACGTCCCCATCGACTACAGTCACAACGCGTCGTTGTTCGAGCAGACCGACGCGTTCGGCGGGCACTAGCGAGGAGCAAGGGAAGGAACCCGATGGGAACAGAGCAATACAACAAGGGAATGCGCGAGATGCGCCGTCATTTCGGTCCTGCTGCAGACAAGTGGATCGAAGCGATCAAACAGATCTCGCCGGAGTTTGCGAAGGTAAACGTAGAGTTCCCCTTCGGAGAACTCTACACACGGGACGTCCTCAGCGACAAGACCAGGGAGCTGTGCACGGTTGCCGCGTTGACGGTTCAAGGCTTCGCGCTCCCGGAGCTGAAGGTGCACACGAAGGGTGCACTCAACTGTGGTGCCTCTCGCGAAGAGGTGCTCGAAGTCATCACGCAGATGATCGCGTACTGCGGGTTTCCCGCCGCCACCAACGCGCTGTTGGCGGCCCAGGAAGTCTTCGACGAGCTCGACGGCGAAGCCCCGATGGCTTGAGTCGACAACACGACTAGTTCTGCGAGAGTGAAGGTATGACGCTACGCGACACGCATCTCGGCCGGATGCGCGACCGCTCGTTTGACACGTTGATCATCGGCGGCGGCATCAACGGAGCGGTAACCGCGGCGTCATTGGCGGGTCGTGGTGCCTCGGTTGCCCTGGTCGACCGAGGAGATTTCGCCAACTTCACGAGCCAGGCGTCTTCCAATCTCGTGTGGGGTGGCTTCAAGTACCTGGAGAGCTACGAATTGTATCTCGTCTGGAAGCTCTGCCGGTCTCGCAACCGTCTGATGAGGGCGTATCCGGACAACGTCAAAGAGATCGGCTTCTACGCGGCACTCGACAGCAATGGGCCGTATCCACCATGGTTCGCGTTCCTTGGGGCGGTTGCCTATTGGTTCATAGGGCTCTTCGGAACGCTTCGGCCGCGCTTGTTGGCCCGCGACAAGATCGAAGAAGAAGAGCCAGCGATCGATACAGAGCGGGTGCGTGGCGGGATCGAGTACTACGACGGTATTCTCGTCGACAACGATGCGCGATTCGTCTTCTCGTTTGTCCGGTCCGCCATCGAAGCCGGGGCAGCGGTGGCCAACTACGTCGAGCTGGTTTCCGCGAGACGGGACGGGGAGCTCTGGCTCGCGCATCTGCGAGACGTCGACACGGGCGAGGAGTTTACGACGACTGCCCGAACGATCGTGAATGCCGCCGGCCCTTTCGTGGACGAGCTCAACCATGATTGGGAGCTCAAGACGGAGCACCGAATCGTCTACTCCAAGGGCATTCATCTCGTCGTTCCTCGGCTCACCACCCGTCATCATCACAAGGTGCTCGCGTTCTTCGACGATACCGAGCGCCTGTTCTACGTGATCCCCATGGGCCGGCGGTCGGTGATTGGCACCACCGACACGCGTGTGGACACGCCGTTCACAGAAGCCACCGGGGAAGACATCGAGTTCCTGATCGCCCAGATCAACGAACGCCTGGACCTCGAGTCGCCGCTTTCCAAAGACGACATCATCGCCTCGCGTTGCGGAGTCCGACCGCTAGTGGTCACGACGGATGGCAGCGATCAGACCGAGGTGGATTGGACCAAGCTAAGCCGCAAGCACGCGGTGGAAGTCGATGGCGAGTTGCGCGTGGTAACGGTGTTTGGCGGGAAGCTGACAGACTGTCTCAACGTGGGAGAAGAGGTCGCCGCCGAGATCGAACGACTTGGGGTCCCACTCGAGAAGGATCTCCGCAACTGGTATGGCGAGCCCGCGGCCGCTACACGAATGGAGTTCTACCGACAGGCCCGCTTGATGCGCCTCGACGATCTTCGAGAGAAGCCGGACACCGAGCCTCTCACCGATCGACTCTGGAGACGGTACGGGCGACGCGCGTTCGCCATGCTGGAAGAGATCCGGCGAGACCCGAAGATGGCTGAGGACATCATGGGTTCCGCTGACTACATTCGGGCCGAGCTCTACTCGGCTGCGGAATCAGAGATGATCACGAAACTCGAAGACTTCATGCGCCGCCGATCAAAGATCGATCTCGTCGTTCGAGACCGCGCGATCGAGCAGTCACCCGGGCTGCACGAAGTGGCCAAGATTCTCTTCGGTGACGACGCCGAGATGCGTCTCGCTGAGTACTTCGGCGAGAAGATCCGAGCTTCGGCCGCCCGCCAGCGGGCGTCTGCATCCTGACGCGAGCGGCCGTCAGAGGTTGGCGGCCTCGAAGGTGTTGCACGCACCGACGTCTCCGGTGGCGTAGCCACGCTTGAACCACCGTACTCGTTGCTCGGAGCTCCCGTGGGTGAATGACTCGGGGGTCACGTACCCGCGCGACTGCTTCTGGAGGCGATCATCCCCGATCGCACTGGCCGCGTTCAACCCTTCCTCGATGTCTCCTCGTTCGAGCAGATTGCGCGTTCGATCCGCATCGTGGGCCCAGATGCCCGCGAAGCAATCCGCCTGGAGCTCTTGTCGTACGGAGAGCTGGTTGCCTTCCAGCTGGCTCACGCGCGACTTCTGTCGGTGCACCTGCTCAGAAATACCAAGCAGCGTTTGCACGTGGTGACCCACTTCGTGCGCGACGACGTAGGCTTGGGCAAAGTCTCCTGGCGCACGAAACCGATCTTGCAGGTCCGAATAGAAGCTCAGATCGATGTACACCTTCTGATCAGCCGGGCAATAGAAGGGCCCCATCGCAGCCTCGCCGAGGCCGCATGCCGAGCGCACGGACCCGCTGAACAGGACGAGAGTCGGCTCTACATAGCGTTGCCCTGCGTTCGAGAAGATCGTCGTCCATGCGTCCTCGGTATCCGCGAGAACCACCGACACGAATTGCGCCTGCTCGTCGCGGAGGCCATCTGACGCCGGCTGCTGCGTCGGCTGCGGCCGCGGCGCAGCGCGTTGTTGGGTCTCCACGACTTGAACGAGCATCGCTGGGTCGACCCCCAAGAACAGCCCGACTCCGATGAGTACGAGCAGCCCGACGCCGCCGCCGGCAATTCGCGGAGCCGCGCGCGTCCCGCGGCGGTCCTCGACATTCGCACTTTGCTTTCGGCCTCTCCAGCGCACAGGGATAATCTCAGTTCGGGTGTGCCGAAGGATAGTGATGTGTTCGCCAGCAACGCAAGCACGTTGTCTCGACGGTCGTTCTACCTTGCGTTGAAGAATTCGGAGCGGACTATTACAGTAGCGACCGTCGGAGGGATTTTGGAAACGACTAGGACCATGCGCCACTTCGGGACGATCGCCGGAGCTGCTTTCGCGGCCATTGCACTCCATGCGTCCGTCGCCGTCGCGCAGTGGGCACCCACCGCGGAGCCTGCACCGAGCGGCGCCGTCGTGGCACCCACCCCACCGCCGGCCCCACCCGATATGGTCGAGGCGCCACCTCCTCAGATGGCGCCTTCGTTGCCTCCTCAGGAGAAGGGTCTCGAAGTGGGCTTTACGTGGGCGCTCCAGATCGGGGTTCCGATCTTCCTCGATGTCGATCGAGACATCGTGCGACCGGGCGCAGACATCAGCTTCTTCGGTGCCGCCGACTTTGATTGGTTTTCCGTAGGCGGTGCGTTTGGCTTCGGCTGGACACCGATCGATCTCAACGGACAGGTGATCGATGGGATTCGGTTCTCAGGTCGCAGCCCGTTGAGCCGCGTTTTCATGTCGGTCCCCGAGTTTCGGTTTCAAGTCCCAAACCTTGGCGTCGCGTTCCCCTACATCAGCGGAGCGCTCGATCTCAACTGGTGGAACTTTCGAGAAACCGGTATCGAATGTGGGTTCTATTGGTGCAACCAGTTCTCGGTATATCGGTTCACGCCGGGCTTCACGGGCCGGGTCGGGATGGGCTTTCGCGCCCGCGGGGGCTTCTATGTGGACGTCGGCCTTCGCTACTCCTTGAGTGGCAAGGGCGATTTCTTCCTGCAGAAAGAGTGGTGGCTGACGCCCTATGTCGGCGTCATGCTCCGGCGCCGCAAGTAGGGCTGTGCTGTCAGGCGTCCTAACGACGGCCACGATTTCTCGAGCCGCCGCTTCGACCGCCAGTTCTCGAGACGCCGCGATTTCGCGACGAGGTCGACGGAGTTCGTGATCGGGGCTGCGACCGGTCGTGTTTGGGCTTCGCTGGTCGCGTACTCGGCTGCGAAGGTCGCGTGCTCGGGCGCGAAGGCTGGGTCCCCGGCGGGGGCCGGCTTCCCGGTGGTCGCGAGGTTGGTGGTCGGCCACTAGGAGGCCGCCCAGTCGGAGGTCGGCTTCCGGGGGGTCGACCGCGCGGCGGCGGCGGCGGATACCGTCTCGCGTAGCGATATCTCGAGCTATGGTAGGCCGGTCGCCTCCCGTAACGGGGGTACCCCCGGTACCAGTAGTAGTGGTAGTAGGGATGCCAGATCGGAAACATGCTCAGCGGAGGCCTGTATACCCCAACCGATACGTATACGGTCGTGTGTGCGGCCTGTGGTTCTACGTTTCCGTCCGTGCCCGGAGGCGGTGCATCCGCGTTCGCAGCGGCGTCCGCATCTGGCGCCGCAGTTGGGCGATACACGACCTGGTCGGTTCCGGGTTTGGCCCAACCAGCGTTGTGGAACACCCACTGCGCGCCGTCCCATTCCCATCGAGGCGGTACCAGGTCGTACCCAGCGACGGCGTAGATCCACTGCCCCGTCTGCCATTCGAACTGCTCGCCGGTCCAGATCCAGTGACCGGGCAGCCAGTGGTACTTGGTTTTCGCGAGTGTTTGGGCGGTAGGTTGCGCTTCGGCTAGTGGGTCGGGGGTTGCAGGGTGAGGGGGTCGGTCCGCAGTGCCCTCGGCCGCCGGCGCTTCTGCCGGTGGCGCCTCGTCAGGGGGAGGCGGCATGTCATCGGGGATCTCGTCATCCGATCGGAATGTGGACCCGCCGGAGTCTTGCGCGAACGCGGCGGCCGAGATCCCGACTGCGAGCAGACAGCAGAGCAATCGCATCGCCCAACTATAGTGCACCCCGGCCGCGGTGCATCGCTGTCCGGACGTTACTGCTCGACTTCGAGTACGACCGCCTATGTCCCGACGACACCTTGCGCGGGGGTGCCCTGCCTGGATCGTTGTTTCCACACGCTTCGGATTGCAGGGAGGCTCACCGCGAGGCCGACGAGCGTCCAGGGGATGGTTGCCATGAAGTGACCGGCGATCGCGACGGATGCCGCCAGGGTCGCATCGATCCCCATGAGCTCGAGGGCATAGGCGACAGCGACGTGGAAAGTGCCTACGAAGCCCGGTGAAGACGGCACCATGGTTCCGACGGACAAGAACACCATGACGACGACCGGTGCGTATACGGGCAGGTCGAGATCGAATGCCCAGATCCAGCACTGAATCGTCGTGAGGCCGGCAAGCCGAATGAGGAACGTGATGAAGACTGCCGTGAAGACCGCGCGAGTGGATCGAAGCGCACTGAATCCATCGACGACGCGTTCCGCTTTGTCGAAGAGCCACGCTTGCGCCCGTGGGCTGAGCGGTCCCGCAACGAGCGCCGCAACGCGTGGCAGAAGTCGCGGCCGGGCCACCACCGTGATGGATATGGCGACTGCGAGCGTGATTGCAGCCAACGCCCAGACGAAGCGCCGGTCGCCCGATAGATCGACAGCAAGCATCGGGACCACGGCGACCAGCAGCACGAGAAAGGACAACAGATCGAGTAGCCGCTCGAGTGCTGCGACTGCGAGCGTGGAGCCTCGAGAGAGGTCACCAGTGCGCGCCAGCAAGTCGATCCGAACCAACTCCCCCAGACGAAACGGGACCAGATTGTTGGTTACGTATCCGGCGAGTAGGGGAGCAAAGCACTCTGTGAATGAATACAGGCGTAGTGGTCGGAGAAACACACGGCTCCGGAGCGCGCCCAACGAGAACACTGCACCCTTCGTGAGGATGCAGCCTGCGAGAATGAGGAGATTGGCCGACTTCAACGTCGCCCCAAGCTCGGTCAGATCAACTCTACGCAGAAAGTAGAAGGCAAGTAGTGCGGAGAGGAGGAATCCGAGCCCCATCACCGCCCGCTCCTTGCTGACGCGCGGCATCCCTACTCGCCTGCCAACTCGGCGCGGTGCTCAAAAAACTCGAAGAGATCGGGAAGAGACGCACCTTCGTTGCCGAGCGTACTTGCGGAGATCGAGGCGAGGGCGCTGCCGATATACATACCAACCGGGATTGTCTCTCCCGCGAGTTCGGACAAGCTAGCGCCCGCAAGGAAAACATCTCCCGCGCCGACGGCATCAACCTCGTTGACTTCGAGCGCCGGTAGGTAGTCGGTACGCAACCGGTCACCACGCTTCTTCGGGGGCTGGAAAGAAAGGCACCCACGGCGTCCCATCGTGACGATGAGGCCTTCGGCGCCACTGGCATCGTAATAGCGGCTCGCGAGGTTGGAAAGGCCACTCTCGGCGTCGCCCAGTGCGAATCGAAGTTCGTCCTCCGTGGGCGTGACGAGTCGCGGTGTGCCGAATTTCAGAATGTTGGCCTGACCGTTCGTGCTCACATCTGCGAAGTAGGGCTTGTTGCATTCTTTCGCGATCTTTGGAATCGCGTTCGCGAGCGTGGGACCAAAGAGCCCGTAGCCGAAGTCCGTGACGATGAGGCCGTCATGTGTTGCAAGTTGGTCGCGGAGCAGCGCGGTCAGCTCGTGTGTAGTTTCCACGGCGATCGGGGCCGGATTGCCACGGTCGACCTTGAATACCTTCTTCCCGCCGACCAGGTATCGCGTTTTCGTGTAGGCTCCTCGTCCAGGCGCCGGGAGGTTGTGCACCTCGACTCCAAAGTTCTCTAGGCTTTCTTTGATGCGTGTGAACGCATCGTCCTCTTGGCACGCCGTGACGAAGGTCGGTCTGGCACCGAGGACCGCCGCCTGGCGTGCGATCAAGCCCGCACCCCCGATGAACCACTCCTCGCTGACCGGCTTCACTGATACGATCGGGCTTTCTGATGCGACTCGCGCGCCTTCGCAGTGTGCGTATTGATCGAGAATCGCGTCACCAAGAATCAGAACACGAAGGTCCGCGAACGATGCGATCGCGTTCTTGAGGCGTGCGGGGTTGATCTCGTTGACGACGCAGAAGCGTTGAATCTTCCGTTGCTCCATGTCGAGCGTGTTGCGCTTGCGCCGTCCGATTTCGGTCGACGAGAAGATGACGTCTCCCGAGCCTAGGACGACGCGGCCGCCGTAGCTCTCGACGATGTTCTTCTCTTTCGCGAACCGAGGGTCGTTCTTCGACTCGTACTC
>JBATTM010000376.1:0-9576 GCA_049670545.1 Polyangiales bacterium | reverse complement strand
GAGCAGCCCGCTCGCGTTCAGAGACACGAGGAGCACGGTCTGGGCGATGGCGCACACCTGCGGCGCGACCCCACTCACCACCCACGCCGCGAGACCGACCTCCACCACTCCGAGGATCATGAGAAACGGCACTCCGAAGCGCGGACCGTAGACCGGCACCGCTTTGACCACTTCGAGCTCGCGTGGCTGTCCTCGAAGCAGCTTGCACCATAGCCCCTCGTAGAGCCACACCGCGGCCACCGCGAAATGGATGAGCCCCGCCGGAGGCATCAAGTGCGACATCGCGACACGCTCCTCCTCACCGGCTACGGCGACTCGATCCTTTGATGAATGATACGAAGAAGGTGTCGATGGAACACACCGCAAACCGCGCGTTCCAGGGGCTCCCAGAGCCAGCGCGGGCGCCGGACCCCAACGTACCGGGTCTCGACAGCAACCTCTGTCCCGCCATTGTCGCGCTCCCGCAACATGTAGCATCCGCCCGCAAGGAGAACCCCTCCGCCCAACCGGAGATCCTGTTCGACCACGTCGAACTCGTAGCGTCGGCTCTCCTGCAGGCTCGTCACTCGCTTGACGAGGCGGCCGCCTTCATACAGGCACTCGATCGTTTCTCCAACCTTGCGGACACCCCCTCCGTGCCGAACGGGGACCGGCAACAGCAACCGCATGTACCAGGGTGGATGCTCGTCGATCTCTTCGTAGAGCAGCAGCGCCTCCCACAGTCGCGCAGGCGATTCGGGAAAGGTCGCCCGGGTGACGACGTGAACCGCTGGATTGCTGACTGTGGGAAACGCCCGACTCGTCGTGCTATCTGCTCTCATGCATGGCCTCCGCGTTCGAGTGGTCTTCGCCTTGAGCCATGCAACATCGGCGCCATGTTGGTGACGCGGTCGAGTCGGCCAAGACTCGCACCGTGTCAGACACTCGGATTTCGCGGTGAGGTGGGCAGATGCACTCCTTGCGTCTGGCAAGGGCCACGTCGCTCGGGGCCAATACCCTCCGCTCAGTTACCGCCAGGTCGCGTCATCGATCGTCACGCGGAAGAACTCACCCTCGGACTCAAACCGTTCGGTGCCGGCGTACCAGCCGATTCGCATTCGGGTGGGGATGGTGATGCCTGAGAAGGCCCTCCTCTCCTCGACGACCGCGCCGAAGCTGACGTGGCGGTGCCCCATATCATCAGGATTGCCCCATCTCGAGAGTTGGACACGTTCGACTCCCCCGTTCTCATCGAGGTGCAAGTGAAGCTCGACCTCCTCGCGTGCGATACGAACCCGGGCCACTGCCTCGTCGGGTCCCTTGCCGGACCAACGCACAGCGCTCTGCGTGAGCGCGCAAGGCAACCAGATCAGCTCCGCCGCGAATCGTCCCGCCGCGGATCGGGTGACGTCAGGGCCGGCCGCACGCAGGATCGGAATCTTCTTCAAGACGTTCCAGCACATCGCTCCTTCTCCGTCGATCAACCGATCGTAGCCGCGGATCGCCAACGGGCCGGCAGCGCGCACCGTGGCCTCCCAAATGAAGCCCCGCCCCCAACGGATGACTTCTTCCGCCGTAAACGGTAACCATCGCTTCAACTTGATCTCGCCGTGCATGCGAAGCCGAACCGCGGACGCATCGAAGCATCCAGACGGCATCGCGCTGCGCAGGTAGCGCTGCGCAGCCGTCGGCAGACCCGTGAAACTCGTTGGCTCGACGGTGCCGCGACTCGGCGTGATCGACTCCCAGAGCTCGTCGAGTGAAGGCCCGCCCTTCATCACCGCCATGAGCGTTCCAGGTGGCGAGCATGTCTCGCATGGCGAGGGTCGTGATGACACCAGATCTGACATACTGCGGCGGCGTAGTTCATCGATGAGTCGCGGGAGCCTCACGGAGTGCAAGGGGTGTGCCGGGGAATCCGATCGGGCGGAGCCATTCGACGAGGACCTTGGGCCCGCACGACTTGCGTTCGATCCGCATCCGGTCGAACGATTTTCGCCATGACCAGGCCGATGGGGGCGCTAAGCCGGCATGCGCCTTGCAAAGAGCACCCGCAAGATTGGAGTGCCCCTATGAACGAAGAACAGCTCGCGACCCTCTACTCTTCATTCGCGCAGATCTTCGCCAACGGTGTGCCTATCCGTCGCCCGTTCGAAGTGGTCGCGGCCATCCAAGCTGCGGGCCAAGACCCAGAGACGGTGACGCCAGGCTGGCTCGAGACTCTCGACCACGATTGGGTCTACGGCAAAGCCCGCCTTCCCTTTCGAGATCCCGGCGCCAATCGCCTGTACCAACGGTTTCTCGTCCAGGGGTGAGAGCTTGATGCGGAGCATCCAAAGGGGGTCCTCCATGAACTTCGGCGCCGTGCGCCCCACGGAGGATCTCTTCAACGGCTGCGTTCATGAGTGACCCGCTGAGCGCACATTTTGCACGAAGAGCTGCCTCATCTCGGAGGATGCGCCTCGCAACTTGGGCAGAGCCTCAGCGATCTTTCTTCGGAGTCGGTTCAGGCGTCAACGACGGACGGAACTTCGCCTTGCGAAGATCAATAAGCACTACCAACAAGAACAACGCGAATGATAGCGTGCCAATGAGTTGCCCGACCGACATCGCCATCATCACGGGGATCCAACCTTGGTCGAACAACGACCAACTCATCAGTGCGAGCCCGACCAGACCGAGCACGCATGCGAACACGAGGAGCTTGCTGCGGGAGCCATCTCGAACGACCGCCTTGATCTTCCCAATCATGGCGTCTCCCCCATCGTGCGTGCATCGGCGGTGTGTTCTTGGTCGGGCTTGCTGAAAGGGTGTGCGTAGCCGTGACATCCGACACTCGCGCAACTCGTCGTCCCCGCGCGAAGGTCTTCGAGGAGACCTTGATGGTCCGGGATCCCGTTCCAGATTCGACCGCTGGTGCTGTGGCATTGCATGCAGTTTTCGTTGCGAAAAGGCCGTGCAATGTGGACTCGGGAGAGCGTTTCTTCGGGGCTTTCCCACATGTAGTCGGTGAGAAAATAGTAGACGTGGCCCATCCCGCCAAGCTTGGTCAGGGCGTACCCGTACATGCCATAGTCCTTGTGGCAGACGTAACAGCTATGGTCCCCGAACTTCTTGGTGCGCGAGTGAATCGCGGCGAGGCCGAGGCTGTCGGGGTCGTTGGCGTCGGCGATGTGAAGGTCCATCGTGTGACAGCTGCCACAGAACGCTTGGCTCTCGGTGGCGTGAAGCCCTTCGACGTTTCCGATCAGCGCTGTCATGATCGGCAAGACGCCAAGCCCGAGGCCCAGGAACGCCTTGGTCTTCGCGTCGAGAGGCGGCCGATAGACGAGGTAGAGCACCATGATCGTCGCCGCAACGAGTGCGCACGTGAGGGCGATCCAGGACAGCGGCGAAACATGCATGGGCAGCGAAACCATGGTCCAACCCATGGTGCGAATGCAAGGCTGAAGATCGGCGAGTGGCCGGGAGGTGCTCTCTTTCTCGTCGCTGCAATCCTTGCGCTCATCGCCTCGCTCGTCGCCGTGGAAGCGTCCGCCCAACCCCACCGTCTCGGTGTCGAGCTTTGGGGTCAGGCGAACCCAAACTACGGGCTCGTGATCGTCCAGGGATCGACCCGCAAGTATCCGTTCGTCGATGCCGAAGCGCTGGTCTGGGGCGGCGTGGGGGCGTCCCAAACGGGATTCGACACCGACCCTACCTTCGAAGCACTCGTCGTCACGATGCGGGTACGTGATCCGATGGGGGTCAGCGACACGCGGCTCGGACGTTTCATTCTCTCCACGGGGGCTGTTCGCGCCGTGCAGATCGACGGCGGTCACATGATCCTAAGGGCGCCGTCGAGGACGCACGTCGAGGTATTCGGTGGGGTTCCCGTCGAGGGAGACCTCGATGGCCGCAGTTCCGACTGGATGGTTGGCGGGCGTGTGTCGCAGGGGCTCGGGAAACGCGGCGTGATCGGAGGGTCGTACTACAACCGCTTCAACGCTGGGCAGCGATCCGACCAAGAAGTGGGCGCGGACTTCGCCCTGCGCGTAGACCATTGGCTCGACATCGCGGCGAAGTTCGCATGGGAGCTGGTCAATCCAGGGCTCGCAGAGGTGCTGGCCACGATCTCCGCGCAAACCGCCAACCGTGCGGTCCGTGGCGAGCTCTACGTCACCAAGCGATCGCCGACGCGCATGCTGCAGCAGACGTCGCTCTTCACCGTCCTTGGAGACCCAGAGACGTTGGCGGTCGGGGCGAACCTTCGATGGCGCGCGGCGCCGCGACTCGATCTATGGGTCGACGGCGCACTGCGCGACGCGCAAGACGAATACGGGTGGAGTGGCTACGTGCGCGGCGTCCTGCGAACCGACGACGAGGGCAAAGGGAGCATCCTCGGCGAGCTGCGGCGCCAAGCCGTGACGATCGCGCGCTGGACCGGGATACGCGTCGCTGCAGTGATCCCCGTCTACGAAGACCACGACACCACCGTGGGGCTGATGCCCGAGTTCGAGATCATCATCCCAGACGACCCGCAGCCCGGCCAAGGCAACGTATGGCCTTGGGGGCGGCTCGCAATTCGTTGGCAGCCGAGTCCGAGTTGGGCGGTGTCGGCAGCTTGCGAGGCGAGTGCGAATCAGGTGGAACGATACGAAGTGCGCGGTCTAGCGAGAGTCGCCTATCAAGGGAAGTGGCCCAAGCCATGAGAGGCGGACTCGTCATTGGGGCCCTGTTGTTGATTCTAGGTGCGTCTGGGGGATGCGCGAAGATCCTCGGTCTCGAGTCACAACAGCAAGACGGGACGTTCGAGCACCGTGCACACCTTCTCGAAGGGATCAACTGCCTCGAGTGCCACGCCGGGATTCAAGACGCCCCACAAGACGGCCCCTTGCACCTGCCCACGACGGCCGACTGCGTATCGTGCCACCAAGACCCACATGACCCGAGCGCCTGCTCCGACTGCCACGGGCGCGCACGAACCCGAAGCCAAGCGGCCACCGCCAAAGCCCACATGCGGTTCTCCCACGCGAAGCACTCGGAGGAAGGGGCCGGCGACTGCGTTCGCTGCCACGTCAACATCACCGCCGACGACGACTACGCGCGCACCAAGCATCCGACGTGCTTCAGTTGTCACGCGCACAAGGGGCAGTGGGATACGCGCGACTGCGACGGGTGCCACATCGAGCTGCAGGCGGAATTCGGAATGCCCGAGAGCCACGTGGTCCACGACGGAGACTTCTTGCGCGAACATGGTGTCCAAGCTGCGGCCCAGGCAGACCTCTGCACGACGTGTCACACGCAACGCCAGTGCGCCGCGTGTCACGGCGTCACGGTCGCGGCCATTCCTTCGAGGCTGGCCTTCGACGCACCCCTTCGTCAATCGATGCACCGCGCCAACTTCTTCGCCGTGCACGACCTTCAAGCAGCGGCGGACCCCGCGGCGTGTGTGGTCTGTCACAGCCCGTTGTTCTGTGTCGATTGCCACGAACGCGAAGGCCTCGCTGGGTTCGATGCTGCCCAGGGGAGTCCCCATCCCCCGGGTTGGGCCGGTCCACCTGGAGGCTCGAACACGCACGGGCCGGCCGCACGCCTCGATCCGGTCGGTTGCGCGAGCTGCCACGGAGGCGCTGGCGAGATGCTTTGTGTGGGATGTCATGTCGTCGGCGGCCCTGGGGGAAGCCCCCATCCGCCGAACTTCGAGAGCCGGCTCGATATCGTCAACGACCTCCCGTGCAGGCTGTGTCACTTGGGGCAGCCGTGAAGCGAGGGGCCATCATCGTCTTGGTGATTCTGGCCCTCGTCGCGGTCGGGTGGTTCCTGTGGGCACGCCTGACGACCAACGTCGAGACGATCGTCGAAACACGGAAGCAGCCGGCGCCGCGCGCGGTCGCTGAGAGCTGGCCCTCCGACCGCTTCTCCCCGGGTCATTCCGAGCATGTCCTCAACCGACGCCTCGCTTGCAACGACTGCCACGATCCAGCGAAACCCGACTTCAGCGGCGTCGACATGGGGGTGTGCACTTCCTGTCACGAGGAGCAGGCGGCGATCGCGCACATGGGAAGCGACCTCGCGCCCACCACTTGCTTCGATTGCCACACGTTCAAATTCGACGAGTTGCCGAGCGGACCATGGGATTGCGTACGCTGCCACGGCCCGTTCGACGCCGAGACGCACCAGGGCCTCGCGATGCACAACACCATGCCGTGCGCGAGCTGTCACGACCCACACAAGCCAGTTGCGGAGACGCTCGGCGACTGCACGAGTTGTCACGAAGACATCAGCTTGCGACACGGGCACCCCGAGTCGAGCGGCACGTGCATCGACTGCCACGGGGGGCACAAACTGGCGACCGATGCCGCGTCATGCATGCAGTGCCATGGAGAAGACCCGCCGCACGTCTCTCTCTCCGCAACGTTCGGGGGCGGTCATGATTCCTGCGCCAGTTGTCACCGGGCGCACGATTTCTCGAAGAGAGGCGCAGTGTCTTGCACGACATGTCACGAGGGCACGGTCGTACTCGCATCCAACGAGGTTCGCGCGCACAACGCGTGCACAAACTGTCACAGCCCCCACGCAGTTCGAGGGGCAGACGACGCCACATGCAGCGGGTGCCACTCCGACATCGATGCAACGCATCCTCGCACCGACGGCAAGACGTGTACGTCATGCCATGAGCCTCACCCCAAGCGTGTGGCGAAGCTGGCCCTTCGCTGCGCCGATTGCCACGAAGAAGCGAGCTCGGACCGCTCCTTCCACGCGACGAGAACCGCGTGCATCGACTGCCACGAGCCGCACGGGTTCGACCTGACCGGCCTCTCGGAGACGCAGCTTTGCGTTCGCTGTCATGCCCAACAAGTGAGACTCACCAGTCACAACGCCGGACACGCGAACTGTTCATCGTGCCACACCGGCGACGCCCACCAGATGGGCGGCCCTGTCGCGTGCGAAAGCTGTCATGCAGAAGTGCTCTCGACAGGACCCGAGGGCCACAACGCGTGTGCCTCATGCCACGAGCCCCACCGTGGCAGCGTCGCGCCGACGACGCGCTGCACCACCTGCCACAACCTCGCCGACCTTCCCGGTCTTCACCGCATCCCAACCGACCCCAGCAACCCCGGCCACACCGAGTGCACGGCCTGCCACGACGTCCACATCGCCCGCGCCCGCGCCGACCGCGCCACCTGCATGACCTGCCACAAAGACATCGCCAACCACGAACCCGACGCCAAACGCTGCACCGGCTGCCACACCTTCATCAAAGGCCACTAAACGGAAAAAGGGGACAGTCCCCTTTTTCTTAACCCCTTCTAAAAGGGGACTGTCCCATTTTAGAAGACGTCGATGCGGCCGTTGATGTGGGGGGCTTGGGGGGTGAGTTGGGTCCCTTGGGGGTTGATGCCGCGGTGGCAGTTGTTGCAGGAGATGCGTGAGTGCCCCGACGGGAGGGCTTCGTGGCATGAGCCACAGTCGAGTGCGAGGGCCTCTTCGTCCCACGCGACGTCGGGAGTATCGCCACCGCGTGCATGGCATGTCGTCGCGCACGCTTGCGTGTCGACATCGTATTGCGCGTCAGGGCCCCAAGCCGGTTGAAAGATCACGTCGATGGTTCCGTCGCCATGGATTCCGCTCAGCATCGTGTAGTCCTGCCCGAAGTGGCATGCCTGACACCCCAGCGGGTTCGGCATGTTGGCGGACGACTCGGTGTGCGTCATGTGCGCGCCGCCGAAGGGCGGCCCCGGAAAATAGCACTGGTCACGAGGCGGATAGGGGCGCAGCTCATCGCCATGGCAGGTCCCGCAGGCCATGACACCCCCGGGCAGGTCATGACAGTCGGTGCAATCGTCGGCGCCTGGCGGGAAATTGATGATCCCGGCGACCGGCGCAGGTGACCCGGCATGACAAAGGCCGCAGGCGTCGCCGCGCGTCGCATCGACGATGGGCTGCCACTCGGTGTCACGAAGGTACGTCCCATGCCAAGCGCTTGTCCGAGGGTCCAGCCATTGCCCGGGGTGCGTGCCGTCGCGCGCGGGCCACGCCCCCTCGGACACCCAGTTCGTGAGATCGGTGACGCCGTCTGAGTCGAGCAGTTGTGCGTGGTCGGGTCGATCGAGTACCGCGAGGATGGGCGCAGATTCGTCCGACGGTAGAGTGGCCGGTTCACCGCCCGGAACGCAGCGAATCGCATCCAGGTAGTCCTCGACGGAGTACCCCGCCGCAGGGTCTGAGTCCGAGTGGCACTCAAGACAACTCGTCATCAGGATCGGCTCGACCTGATCGAAGGCCACTGGTGGGACATCCCGATCCCGCCTCTCGTCGCACCCCCACGTCCCAAGTAGAGCGATCGCGACCACACTATGGGCCAGCCGTTTCATCGGTTGGGGAAGAACCCGCCGTGACAGGGCGCGCACTGGTTGGTCGCCGCAATGGGCTGTTCTTGGTACGCAGCCCTACCCGTCATGGTCATGCGGTGCGCAGCGATGTCGTTCCAGAAGTATTGAACCGGTGGGTCCCCGTTGGGTATCACGTCGAGCAGCGCCTTCACGGATGCGCCCGACTTCGCCGTCGGCACCATATGGCATTCCGTACATCGGAACTCGCGCGTAATCGTCTCATGGCTAAAGCCCGTCTGTTCCTGCACGTGAGTGAGCACCGTGAGGAACTGCGGGTCGCTGTGACAGACTGTGCACACGGCGTTCAGATTGTCGGACACGGCATCCCCGTACACATCATCGAAGTTCGCGTGCGGATCGTGGCAACCCGTACAGGTCGCGATCCGTGCCGGGTTTCGGTAGTGCGCGGACTGCAAGTAGCCTGAGTACTGCTGAAAGTGAGAGGCTGCGTCTCCTGAGGTGAAGAAATCGCTCGGCGCGCCACCCACTCGAGTCGTCTTGTCTATCGCTAAGTCCGCTCGCCGGATGCCTGGGGGCGGCATCTGCTCGGAAGACGAGAGCGCGAGACCCGTCATTCCTGCGCCGATACCGATCGGACGGGAATGACAGCTCCCGCAGAGCGCCGAAGCACGACCGGGCGTCAGCGAGCCGGGCGATACGATGTGCCCCCCTCGTTGTGTCAGCTCCAGATGCTCGGAACCCGGACCATGACAGCTCTCGCATCCAACGTTGATGAGCTCGGGGCGACCATCCCCGTCATAGTCGAATGCGCCCGCAGCGTCGGCCACCGCACGTGCCGCCCACCCGACCGTCTCATCCCCGCGCAACTCGTATCCGGTGAAGTGGCAGCCAGCGCAGTTGTTATCGAAGGAGTCCTGATTGCTTGGCTCGTCGAGTAACCCCAGACCGAAGTCGAACCACTGGTCGGAGAAATAGTCGCGCCAGGGCCAGTCGTCGGGGTCTGGATTCGCGAAATCTCGCTGGTAGTTGTACTGCATTGGGAGAATGAAGTAGCTCAGCGACCCATCCGAGGTCGCACGGCGGGTGAGGTATTGCTGTCGAAAGAGCGCGCCTCCGTACGTGAGCACGACGTCGTAGCGTCTCGGAGGCTCCGTTCCCACGCGGTTCAAGAACTCCACGTAGTACGCACCAATGGTGCCGGGCGGCAGACCGGGATCGCGACGCAGTGCGACCTCGAAGCTCACAGGCCCCGGCGGAAGCG
>JBATTM010000375.1:0-9683 GCA_049670545.1 Polyangiales bacterium | reverse complement strand
TTTCGGTCGAAGAGAGGTTAGTTTATTAACCTCAACTTGCATTTTCTGCGTTTCCGCATAAATAATCGAGATGCGGCTTACGGCTCGCAGCATCGTGGTCGAGGTCCTCTCGGTCGCGTCAACCGGGTACATGCCGGCCCTCCGGGTCGGGCTGATCATCGAGTCGTGCGCGCTGTTCGGGTTCACGTCGAATACCGTACGAGTGGCCCTCGCGAAGATGCGTGCGGAGGGAATGGTCGTTTCGACGCAGCGTGGCCTCTACGCCCTGGGTCCCGCCGCGCACCCGGTGAACGATCAGGTGCTCGGCTGGAGGGAGGCGGGACGCAAGACGATCGCCTGGGACTTGTCGTGGGTCGCGGCGAACACCGGACACATGCCACGCAGCGACCGTCCTGAATATCGACGACGCGTTCGCGCACTCAAGTTTCTCGGCTTTCGCGAACTCGCGCAGGGACTCCACCTGCGCCCGAACAACCTCGAAGCGGGGGTTGTGGGCGTGCGCCAGAAGCTGGCACGCCTTGGTCTCGAAGACGCGATCGTGACGCGCCTCGACGAATTGTCAGCACAGGACGACGAGCGCGCCCGGAACCTCTGGGATACGGACGCCATCGTCGCGCAGTGCCACGCGTGGGTCGGCAAGCTGAGCGCGAGTCGCGCCAAGTGGCAAGATCAGCCGCTCACGACGACGACCAGGGAGGCGTATCTCCTTGGACGGGAAGTGATCCGCGCGATCGTTCTCGATCCACTCCTCCCGGAGCCACTTGTTGCAAGTGAATCGCGAGAGAAACTCATCGAGGCGATGAGCACCTACAGCAATGAAGGGCTCACGCTTTGGCGCCGATATCTGGGCGTCGACTCCAACCACGAACCAAGAGAACTAGGAACACAACACGATGGGACAAGAAGGAAACCGGAACAATCCGTACTCGTTCGATGACTACCTATTCGTTCGCGACCGCTTCAACTACTATCGCGACGACCCGTTCTTTCAGGCCCTCGTCAAGAAGTATGCGGGGGACGAATACGAGAAGGTGCATGCGGAGCTATGCGATCTTTCCGATAGGGTTTCGTACTACTTTCGCGATCTCGCCAATGAAGGGGGCACGATTGAGAACCGCGTTCGGCTGACGAAGCTACAGCACTACGACGCGCACAATCGACGGATCGATCGCCTCCACCGACCGGCCGAGACCGTAGAGCTAGAGAAACAGGTGTTCGGACTCGGCCTCCTGGACCCGGCGAAGCACTCGCCGTTCAGCCGCTTCGTGAAACTGTTTCTTCTCTATCAGAACAGTGAGGCAGGAGTCATGTGTGGCTTCGGCGGCACCCACGGGATGGTGGGGTTGCTCGAGAAGTATGAGAACACCGACCTCGCACCCGAAGCGCGTGAAGCTCTCACTTTCCTGCGCGAGGGCATCGAGCGCGATGGAGAGCGCGTGTACGGGATCGCCGGTCAGTACATGTCCGAGATCCAGGGCGGAAGCGATGTTCCGGCGAATCTCGTCGAGGCGGTGTACGAAGAGGCAGAGGGGCCCGATGGGGTCTCGAATTGCTGGCGCATCTACGGCAAGAAATTCTTCTGCTCAGCGACGCAGAGCGACTACACGTTCCTGACCGCGAAACCCAGGGGCACGGATTCATCGACGAAGGTCGCCACCTTCTTGGTGCCGGCGTGGCTTCCTGGAAACGAGTCGAAGGAGATCCGCAACTCGTACACAATCGACCGCCTCAAGTCCAAGCTTGGCCTGGCCGAGCTTCCGACGGCGGAAATCACGTACAACGGCGCTGTCGCGTATCCAATCGGTCCGCTAGAGGACGGCCTCGCCAACGTGGTCGGTGTCGTGCTTGCACTCTCCCGGTTGCACGTCGCATTCGGCTCTGCCGCAGGATTCACGCGCATTCAACGTGAAGCGTCGCTCTATTCTCAGTTCCGGAAAGCCTTCGGAATCCCCGTTGGCGCGTTCCCCCTGATGATGAATCAACTGAGCGATGTGGAGCGCTGCTCCAAGCGCACGACCGCGGGAGCATTCAAGCTGTACGACGAGTTCATCCAGAACGGCGAGAAGCTTGCCGCCGGGACCAAGGACCTAGAGGCCATCGATGACGTCGATGCCCGGCGTCGTCTCTTCCGGCTGCGTGAGCTCGTGCTGCTCCAGAAAATCGCCGTCACGGACGAGCAGCCCGCCATGATTCGGCAGTGTATCTCTTTCTTCGGCGGGCATGGCATCGTGGAGGACTTCTCCTCGCTCCCGCGGATGTTCCGCGACAGCATGATCCAAGAGTTGTGGGAGGGGCCACGGAACGTGCTGCTCACCCAGATTCATCGCGACTTCTCAAAGGTGGCCGAATGGTATCCGGCGGATCAGTTCTGCCGGGACGTCTTGGCCGGCGCGGATGACACGATCGTCGAGCCCCTCGCCAAGGAATTTGCTCGCTTGATGACGCACCCGACCCTCCTCATGCAGGACGAGGAGACGCTCGCCATCTGCCGCGACTGGGAGGAGTTCTCGAACACCCTCATCGAAGCTTACCAAGATCAGGCCCTCGCGGAGCTCGCGTACAAGGGTAAGCCCCTCGACTTTCATGAACTACTTGGAGAGTTCAAAGCGCGGGAAGAGGCTGGCGGGCTTCCGCCCCTTGGCAGCACGCGCATTCGCAGGTAGGAACCGCGCACATCATGGGAAAATGGAAAAAGTGGTTGGTGCTCGTGTTGGGGCTCGTGACCCTGCTCTCGTTCGGGTTTTGGTGGATCCTTTTTGGCCAGGGCGAACCTGTGGTCGATCGCGAGGTTACCCAGGCGCGAATCTCAGAAGAAGAGGTCGTCGAGCGGTTGGCACGGCAACAAAGCGCGGCAGGTGAAGCCACGACACGCATCCTGTTCGGCGACGTTCACGTGCACACGTCACTCTCGGTGGACGCGTTTCAATGGAGCCTCCCCATGTTGGGCGGGGATGGTGTCCATCCGCCTGCCGACGCATGCGACTTCGCGCGATTCTGTTCGCAGCTCGATTTCTTCGCTCTTACCGACCACGCCGAGGCGCTGACACCGCGCACATGGGCAATGAGCAAGGAGATGATTCAGAACTGCAACGCGGTTCCCAACGAAGCAAGCGACGCTGACCTGGTCGCGTTCCTCGGGTTCGAATGGACCCAAATCGGACTGACGCCGGAGGAGCACTACGGCCACAAGAACATCTTCTTCAAGAACACCGGCGAGAATCAACTGCCGACGCGACCGATCGCCGCCCCTGGACTCGCGGTTAAGGCGTTCAGCGACATACGGAGCATGATTCATGGTCTTCCGTTTCCCTTCATCGCGTTCCCGAATCAGAAACCGTACAACGATGCAGGGAAGCATCTTTCCGAAATCCGTGCTCTCGACAACTGCCCGGACGACGTAGACACACGTGAGTTGCCTCCGGATTGTCGGGAGCTCGCGGCGACTCCTCAAGTCCTCTTTCGCAAGCTCGACGAGTGGGGATACGACTCCTTCGTGATCCCGCACGGCACGACTTGGGGGCTCTACACTCCGCCCGGCTACACTTGGGACAAGGGCATCGAAGCGAAGAACGACGACCCCGCCCGCCAGCGAGCGGTAGAAGTATTTTCGGGTCATGGAAACTCCGAAGAGTACCGGGCGTGGCGCGCGATCGAAGACGATGGCGGCCAGTCTGTCTGCCCGGAGCCCACCGAGGACTACGAACCTTGCTGCTGGCGAGCCGGCGAGATCGTTCGCTCTCGCTGTGAGGAGCCCGGGTCGTCCGATTGCGAGGAGAGAGCCGCGAAAGCACGGAGCGACTATCTGATCGCGGGGGTCGCAGGCCACCTGACGATTCCCGGTGCCGAGCTCGACGATTGGGGCGACTGTGGGCAATGCCGCGACTGTTTCGAGCCGGCCTTCGCATACCGCCCCGGAGGATCCACGCAGTACATGCTCGCGAAGGGCGACTTCGAGAACGTCGACGAACCAAGGCACATGACGCTGGGTTTCATCGCCTCGAGCGACAATCACACTGCAAGGCCAGGGACTGGCTACAAGGAGTTCGGTCGATTCCGGATGACTGAGACGCGCGGTCCGACTTCGGCCCAATGGGAGAAGGCGATATTCGGCGAACGCGGCGACAAGATCGCCGAGTCCAAGACATTCACGCCGAAGGAGCTCGAATCGACTCCCGGCTTCCGCCGTTTGTGGTTCGAGCGCCAAGCCTCGTACTTTCTGACCGGCGGCCTCGTCGCGGCGCACGCCACGGACCGGAGTCGCGAGTCGATTTGGAGCGCGATTCAGACGCGCAACGTCTACGGCACCTCCGGCCCACGGATCCTACTCTGGTTCGACATGCTCAACGCACCGCAGGGCGCGGCCCCAATGGGAAGCGAGCTCGCATTCGCCGGTGCCCCAAGCTTCCGCGTGCGCGCGGCAGGCTCGTTTGAGCAGTTGTCGGGATGTTCGGAGGAAATCAAGGCTGCACTAGGGGAAGATCGCCTCGAGCAGATCTGCGCCGGAGAGTGCTATCGACCTTCCGACAAGCGCCTCCGCATCACCCGAATCGAAGTCGTGCGGATCGTTCGTCAGAACCGGCCGGATGAAGACCTCGAAGCGCTGATCGAGGACCCGTGGCTCACGATCCCCTGTGACGACGAAGGCGATATCTGCGAGGTCGAGTTCGAGGACCCCGAGTACGCATTGCGCGGACGCGACGCACTCTACTACGTCCGCGCCATCCAAGAGCCTACCGAGGTGGTCAACGGAGAGGGCACGCACTGCAACGAAGGCAAGTGCGAGACGTGCCTCGCCGACTACAACGGAGACCCCTCCGACGACTGCCTCTCCACCGACGAAGAACGCGCCTGGTCGTCACCGATCTACCTGACCGCTCAGTAGCGTCACCGGGACCCCTGGGCCCGCGAAATAAGCGCCCCCGCCGGGGGCGACGGTCGTTCCGTCACCCCCGTCGGAGTCGCACCCGTTGTGATGAAAATGAGAGCGCGGAGGAAGAAGAGGTCGGTCCCGTGAACGTTCCCGAACTTCTCGGTTCGCACCCGACGTTCTGGCAGACGATATCCCGCCACGCTCGTGGTTAAAGTACAGCCGCGATCGGCAGTTCGATCGTCAGCACGTTGTTGATCGTCGCGCGCAGAACTGCCGAGAACGTCGGCGCTTCTACCTACCCTCTATCGCTTGATCGCATAGCCGTGCGGCTGTCAACGTGGACGAGTCTATCGACCCGATCTGGAAGGAACCCTGATGAAAAAGATGACACTCTTGATGTGCGCCTTGATGCTTGCTTGCGGAGATCCTGAAGGGGCTGACTTGAACGAGTTCGCTGCTGCAGGCGACGGATCGGGCAAAGCAGAAGTCCCTGCAGCGCAGACCGGGACCTACGCGTTCGACTGCGACACGTTCGTCGGCGGGATTGAGGACCTACCCATCGAGATCACGGTTTCGCCAAACGATCCGTTCGTGCAAGGGGACGTGAGCCAAGTCACGCTTTCAGGATCCATCACCCTCGACCAAGACACCGTGGAAGGGATCGCTTCGCGCGGCGTAGACATCGTCGACATCACCGACTCTGGGATCGTGGTGCGTGTCTCGGGCGGAACTCCCGTCGAGGTCGATCTCCCAGGTCCGACGATCAACGGGTTCGATCTGCTGGCCGACACTGACGGTGACGGACGCTCCGGACCCCACAGCTTTCAGGTCGGTCCCGTGACGGCCGACATCGTCTCGGGAAGCGGGGGGATCATCGGATTCGCAATCGACATCGACAGTATCCGCCTCTCGATCGCGGGGGTACCGATCATCGGATCGCTGACGATCCCGGATTTCTGCGACGAGCGCGCGCTCGACGGGGACACAATCACGTTCGCCATCGAGAATGAAGGCGGTGGGCCAGGCGGCGCAGGCGGTGACGCAGGCGGTGGCGGTGATACCGGCGGCAGCGGGGGAGACGGCGGCCCAGGTGGCGCGGGCGGAAGTGATGACGGGGGTCAGGGCGGTGCCGATGGAGGGAACGATCGTGCGTGTGACCGAGATCGACTCTTTGACGACGGAAAGGTCTTCAACGGTCGTCTCCGCGAGCGAATCTGCCTTTTCCTCAACCGACGCCGATAGGGGGTCGATTGAAACGGCTTTCGTTCTAGTCAGTCGCTGTGGCGGGCGTCGACCGGCGCCCCCACAGCTCCTCGTCCACGCTCTGCGTCAGTCATCCCGAGCCTACGAGAGCCGCATCATCACGTCGTCGCTCAGTCGAGGGATGACGTCGAGGGCACCCATGTTTTCTCGGACTTGTTCGACGCGGCTTGCGCCCGTAATGACAGTCGAGACCCTGGGGTTCTTGGCGCACCAGGCGATGGCGAGTTGCGCCGGAGTACATCCAAGGTCGTCCGCCACCTCGAGCACACGACGGATCTTGCCCTCGTTCGCAGGGGTGAGGATGTGCTCCTGAAGCCACTCGTACCCCGGCAAGGCAGCACGGCTGCCCTCTTGGATGCCATCGAGGTACTTTCCGGTGAGGGCGCCCGATGCGAGGGGACTCCACACGGTCGGTCCCATCCCGTGCTTCTCGTAGAGCGGCGCGTATTCCGTCTCGACCCGATCGCGCCACAGTAAATTGTACTGGGGTTGCTCCATCACCGGTTTGCGCAAACCGTAGCGCTCCGCGATCTCGTACGCTTCGTCTATCGCTTCGGCGGGCCACTCCGAAGTGCCCCAGTAGTGCGCCTTGCCTAAGCCGATGATGTCACTCATCGCCCACACGGTTTCCTCGATCGGCGTGTCCGGATCAGGTCGGTGACAAAACAGCAGGTCGACGAAGTCCAACCCCAGGCGTGCAAGGCAGCCGTCGATCCCGTGCATGAGGTACTTGCGGTTCAACGTCTTCTTCGTGTTTGGACCTTCGGTCAGGCCCCAGTAGAGCTTCGTCGAAATCACGAACGACTCGCGCGGCCAGCCGAGATCGCGTGCGACTTCTCCCATGATCGTCTCGGACTTGCCGCCCGCATAGACCTCTGCGTTGTCGAAGAAGTTCACGCCCGCTTCCCAGGCGGCTTGCATGCATGCGCGCGCGGTGTCGTTGCCAAGCTGATTGTGGAACGTCACCCATGAGCCGAACGAAAGCACGCTGAGCTTGAGTCCAGTGTTTCCTAGTCGTCGGTATTCCATATTCACGGCGTCGCCCCTGAGGGATGCGTATAGTCACAGCTGCCTCGAGCGTAAAGAGCGTCAGCGGGCGACGGCTCTTGTGAACGGGGGAGGAAACCCGCACACTCGGCATCAAATGGGCTCGACCACACGATGGCTGGGATGGGCGCTACTGCTGTTCCTGTTCACCACGCCGCTCACTGTTTCGGCGCAAGATGAGGCAAGCAGCGAAGCACCAAGACTTTTCGCGGACATCGCGTCGAGCACGCGGATCTACCCGAACGCGGATGCTGCACTTACCGGCTTCGAGCTGGGCAGCTTCTACCGGCCCTTTAGTACGTGCATTCATTTCGCAGGCGAAGTCTTCGCCCGCTTTGGTCGTAAGGACGGCATCTCGGAGGACCTCAAGATGCGAACTTCCGGGGCAGCGGTCGGCGCGCTCTGGGGAAACGGTGATTGGGACCGCTGGTTCGGCGCGGGCGTGATGTTTGATCTCGGATGGGCTCGCGTCGCGTCTCGCAACGACTTCGTGTCGAGCGCGTACCTTCGTGCGCTGCTCAATTGGCGATTACGCAAAGAGTTTTGGCTCAGCCTGGACCTCCGGGCGGGCCACGTAATCGCACCCGTCACCGTCGGGAGCACCGGAATCAAAGGCCCCGTCGTTGGACTCGGGATCGGCGTGTCTTGGGGCAAGGACGACGACTGACTCACCGAGCTGGGGCGATGCCATCGAGGACAGCGTCACTCCAGCGCTCGGCAGCCTCGATCATGGGAAAGTGCCCCACTCCATCGAGCAACCTGAGATCGCTCGATGGGATTTCGTCGTGTAGAACGTGAGCCATCTGTTCGACAGCCACCGGATCCTCGCGCGCCCACACGATGTGCACGGGAAGATCATGTGTTGCTCGAAGCGCACCGATCCACCGATGCCAGAACTTCCAGCGTTCGTCGATGTAGCGAATGATGGCGGCGGCGACGTCGCGACCCCCGTCGCCCATCATCTGCTCGTACATCTCGTGAATCTCTTGGTCGTCGAGGAACGACTTGTCGGCGAAGACGTTGCGAATGTTGCGGCGAAACAGGGGCTCGCTTGCGAGTTTTGCGAGGACCTCCCCGATTCGCGGAGTCTTGAGCAAGCGCTGCACGACGCGCAGCTTCGCCATCTCGATATGCATGCTGCCGTTGCAAAGTGTGAGCGAACGAAACGTGATGGGCTCGACCCCGAGATTGCGCCGCGCAATGAGCTCCGTCGAAATGCTGGTGCCGTAGTCGTGCCCGACCACGTCAGCTTCGGTGATACCCAGGCTTTGCCATAGCATGATCGCGTGGTCCGCTTGCTCGAACAGGGAGTACGAATAGTCGAGCGGCTTGGCGGAAAACCCGAAGCCGAGGTGGTCATGAACGACGACTCGGTGGCGCTCGGCGAGACGGGGCAACGCCCGCCAGTAGTCGTAGCTGCTGGTCGGGTACCCGTGAAGAATCGCGAGCACCGGTTTGTCGCCACCTGTGTCGACGTAGAACAAGCGCCGTCCTCCGAAACTCGCCCACTTCCCTCGCGCGCGCCATTGCTCTGCGTCCATGCTGTACGCCTTCCTATCGAAACACGAAAACCGTGCAGTGTGCGTGTCGGACAATGCGTTCGGCCACGCTTCCGATCAACCACTTCTCGACACGCCCGTAGCCCTGCGAGCCGACGGCTATCGCATCGACGTCGTTCTCCTTCGCGAAGTCACAGATTGCCCTCGCCGCTGAATGATCCATGAGGACCACCGCCTCAGAATCGAGACCGAACAACAAAGACGCTCGAAGCCCGTCGAGCGCCACCTTCGCGCCATCGAGTCTTTCTGCCTCCGTTTCGGGGCGAAGGACGGCCTGCGGTGGAAGGAATGCGCGGGAGTCGATCACGTGCACGACCGAAACCCTGCTTCCATGGGCCCTCGCGTATTCTGCTGTGGACTCGACCGCGTGTTTCGAGGATTCGGAAAGGTCAGTTCCGACCAAAATATGTTTGGCAGCCATGGGCAAACGCTACCATCGATGCCCAGAGGCGTGTACGTGCGACGACCCGAGGCTGCGCGACGATCGGCGTTCCGCCCGAGAAGCATTAGATCGTTCGTGGCAACTCGTGCGTCTCATGACCCACAGGTGCATGACTTTCGTCTGTGGCCGAAAATTTCTGGAAATTCGGCCGCGCAGAGCCCAACCTTCCGATGGCTGAACGTGAACTGTGAGGAATGCCAAGACCGTGTCTTCGAACTGATCGAGCGTGAGGCGGTCGACGCCGCTGAGGTGCAGGCGATTCTGAACCGATGCCCTGCATGCCGGGAAGAGTTCGATCGCCTGAAGTCCTCGATCGCACTCGCGGGTCATCTTCCGCGTGAGGAGCCGCCAGCGCAGGTCGATGCCTTCATCGCTGAGATGGCCCGCACTCGTCGCCCGGCCTCGCGGGCAGGCGACCTGAAGGCGAAAGGTGCCGCCGGGTCGCAACGGTTTCAACCGGTGCCATGGGCGATCGCCGCCGTGGCGCTGCTCGGCATTGGGC
>JBATTM010000374.1:0-5376 GCA_049670545.1 Polyangiales bacterium | reverse complement strand
GTCGAGCGACCGCTCAAACCGTGCGGTGAGTTTCGGGAACGAAACGCCGTCACGCCAGACACCTCGCACGAAACCAGGCTCCCGGCCCTTGAGAAACAGCCCTGCGAGCGCCGGCACGAGGGTCATGGCGAACACGTACGAGATCGCGAGAGAGATGATCACGCTCAGCCCGATCGCACCGACGAACTCACCCACGCGGCCTTTCAGCAACAGGATGGGCATGAAGGCCAAAATCGTCGTGACCGTCGAGCTCAGGAGTGGCGCTCGCAAATGGGTCAAGCTGCTCGCCACCGCAGTCTTCGATTCGATGCCTGCGAGACGCTTCGAGCGAATCGAGTCGACGACGACGATCGCGTTGTCGACCAGCAAGCCAAGCGCCACGATCAGACCCGTGACGGACATCTGATGAATCGGCACGCCGAGCACCCGCAGGACGAAGATGGACGCCAGACTCACGAGAGGAAGGGAAGCGCTAGCTATCAACGCGGAGCGAAACCCGAGTGTCAGGAACAGCACGACCACGACGAGCGCGAACCCGACGAAGAGGTTGTTCGCCAATCCGGACAACCTTGCCTCCGTGTAGCCCGCTTGATCGAAGACGGTCTCCATTCCGAGCCCATCGGGCAACGCCACCGCAAAGACGTCGAGTTCGGCTCGGGCGCGGTCGGACCATACGTCGAACCGCTGCCCGACGGCGAGTTTGGCGCCGACGACGACGGCGGTCTGCCCATTGACCACGACGAGGTCGCTTGGAGGTGCCTCTATCGATCGCGTGACCTCCGCGATGTCTCCAAGCATGAGGAGGGAACGGCCTCGCGCTTGAACGAGTGGAATCGCACGAATCCGCTCGAGTGAGTCGAGCTCTCCAGTCACCTCGATCAGGACGTTGTTCCGATCTCCGCGAAGGGCGCCTGCGGACACTTTCGCATCAGCACCTCGAATTGCGGCGGCGACCTGGCCCGCCGTGAGGCCGACGGATGCGAGCGCCTGCGGATCGAAAGTCACGGCGATCTCTTCACTGGGTGCTCCGAAGATCCGCACTGCGTCCGTGCCGGGTACATCACGGAGGACGTCCTGCAGCTCCTCGGCGAACCGCTTGAGGATCCCGCGGTTCGGATCGCCCGGCATCGACCAGGTGATCGCGGTGATCAGCGAGTACGCGCCGAACCGTTCGTCATCGAAGAGTGGAGCCGGAAGCCCCGGGGGGAACTTCGCATAGGCATCATTGAGAGCATCCCGCACTTTGGAGAATGCCTCGTCGGCTTCTCTCCCCTGGATCTGTTCGTCGAGCTCCACGCCGACCACTGCGACCCCGTTTCGGGAGGTTGAGGTGACCGTCTCGATCTCCGATACTTCCCGAAGCTCGTCCTCGATCTTGTCGGTGACCAGCGCTTCGACGCGCTCCGCGCTGGCACCTGGAAACGGAGCCACGATCACAGCGACACCGTTGGTGATCGTCGGATCTTCTTGACGAACGATCGTCGCCAGGGCGGAAAGCCCCGCGACCACGATCAACCCGACAGCCGTGGCCAGGAGTCGAGGATCACGAAAGAAGAGAGTCACCGTGCGCCCTCCTCGACCTCGCTTCTCACCGTGGCATCCGTGCGCACCCGCTGACCGGGAACCACCCGTTGCAAGCCAGTCGCGATGACGCGATCCCCATGCTCGAGGGTGCCACGGACGAAAGCCCGGTCGGTCTCGGTATGCAGAACCTCGACCGTTTCACGCGCGACGACCTCCCCCTCTCCTTCAGACTTGATCGAATACAGCGTCCACATGCCCCGGAGCCCTTGCGTCAGGGCGGTCATTGGGACCCAAAAGCCAGAACCCTGTACTTCACGCGCGTGGGCGAGGCGAATCAACTCGCCATCCGAAGCCGTCGCGTCATCGGGGAGCTCGAAGATCAGTGTCACCGTCCGCGTTCGTGCATCGACATCGTCGATGACCGCGGCTACGGGCGCACGGACGGATTGACCGCCCACCAAGAGGTCTTGTTCTGTTCCAATGGGAATCGATACGAAGGTGGGGACACCGATGATCGCTTCCTTCTGATCGCTTTCGCGGAAGGTGACGATCGGCGCACCCGCCCCAACGACGGTCCCTTCATCGACCAGGCGAGTCGACACCACACCGGAAAACGGCGCGACCAAACGAGACTTGCGCAGGTCCACGTCGATCTGAGCTAAGGCAGCCTGTAGCTCGAGCTTTTTGGCTTCTGCGGCCTGAAGACCAAACGTCGCCTCGTCGGCCGACTGACGGGAAATGAACTCTTCGTCGGCGAGCTGCGTGAGTCGACCGGCGGTCAGCGCGGAGATGCCAACCCCAGCCTCGGCCTCGGCGAGGCTCGCGACGATCCGCTTGCGAGCGGCCCGGAGTTGCGCCGTATCGAGCCGCGCGACCAGCTGCCCATCGTCTACGGCGTCTCCCTCATCGACGAATACCTCGGCTACCAGCCCGCCACGCTCGAACCCAAGCCGAGTGGCACGGCGGCTGCGGACGACGCCGCTGAACGTCCGGCGTACCTCGTATCGGTCGAGGACAACCACCTCGGTCACCTCGACTCGTAACGGGACCGGCGCTGCAGCGGCGTGGTTCCCGCGGCGGTCGCACGCCATCAGGGTTGAGAGCACCAGGGACACCGCGGCCAGGCCGATCGACGTGCGCACTGCAAAAGCGTGGGTGGAATGCATGGGGGCCTCCAGGAGGATAATGTATATGCATTTAGAATCGCCCCAAACCTTGTCAAGTCATTGAAAACCATCTTCTTTGGTATGATGCTTGCCGCAGCTGTAAATCGATGCATATTCATGTCATGGACACGGAAACTGGCATCGACCCGATGGCTCCGATGGGATGTGTGGGCTTCAAGGTGCGCCGCGCGAGCCGCGCGCTGACCTCGTTCTACAACGAACGCATCCGAGGCGCGGGCATTCGAATTACCCAGTGGCCCGTCCTCGCCGCCCTGCGTGGAGCGGGCGCACTCACGGTCAGCCAACTCGCGATCGAACTCGGGACCGACCAGTCGACGGTCAGTCGGAGTCTCCAGACCCTCGTCCGAGATGGATTGGTCGATCTCACAGAGGACGGCGACGCGCGAAAACGGTACGCGCGCCTCACATCGCGCGGGCTCTCCACGTACAATCGAGCGTACGTCCTGTGGAAAGACGCGCAGAGCGAGGTGCTCGAGATCCTCGGCCCCTCGTGGGAAGGCGTCGAGGCCAGGTTGAGCGCCCTCGAGGCGGCGGTCCGATGACCGTCAGTCGTCGTAGTTGAGAGTGATCTCGATAGTCACGGGCCCGCCCTCGTAGTCGAACTTGGCATCCTTGAATATCGGAGGTCCGAACCGCTTGGACTTCGCGTCTTGGGAGACACCCCACGGCTCACTCGGGCTCCCGATGGCGTTGGTGTCGAGCTTGCCGTTTCGGTTGAGATCCAAGAAGACCGATGCCGCGTACTCGCCGAGCCCAGTTCGTTTGAACACGCAGGTCGCCGTTTCCGACTCGACTTCGACCCAGGTCCGGCGCAGGGCCCTCCGATGTTTCCGTGGGAAGCCCTTGTTCTTCCAAAACAGGGCACAAGCCAACCGAGATCCAGGCTCGCGAATTCCGTGAACCTCGATCGTCAGCGTGTTCGCCGCCGCTGGATCGGTCACCTCCGCGGCGGAGGGTGCGGGCGCGCACAAGGCTGCGGCGCCCAGGGCCAGGACGAACCCCGCGATCTTCCTACCAACCATCCGTGTCTCCCGTGTCATCCAAAGCCGCGTCACCCCCATCCACTTGGTGCGACGCCACGCTTGCCTCCGATGTTTAGACGAAGGCGGCTGTTTTTGCCAAATCCGTCTCCTCCGCCACCGAGGGATCGCAGGTATTGTTCTCTAAGTATTCGATTCTATTTGATGAATACGAATTCGAGAACTTTTCTTTGACAAAACGAACGTTCGTTCTATTATCTGGTCATGGCGAAAGGCTCAGACACCAAGCGCGCGATTGTCGACGAGGCGCTCAGCCTCACGAGCGTCGCGGGCATCACAGGGCTCTCGATCGGAGAGTTGGCGCGCACGACGGGGATGTCGAAGAGCGGCCTGTTTGCCCACTTCGGTTCGAAGGAACAGCTGCAGCTCACCGTGATCCACGCGGCCCGCGAGCGTTTCGTCGATTTGGTGGTCGCCCCTTCGATCAAGGAGCCGCGAGGCGAAGCGCGTGTTCGCAGCCTGTTCGAGCGCAGCATGAAGCAGTGGGAGGAAGACCTCCCAGGTGGCTGCATCTTCTATTCACTGGCGGCGGAGCTGGATGATCAGCCTGGCGCCCCGCGAGACGCCTTGCTGGAGACCCAAGTGGACTTCCAGGCTGTGATTCGCCGCGCGGCCGACATTGCCATCGAGGAAGGTCACTTCCGCAAGGACCTCGACCTCGACCAGTTCGCGTTCGAGTTCGCGTCGATCACCTCTGGGTTTCATTTCGCCGGCCGTCTGCTGAGGCGCCCGGACGCCGCGGAACGCGCGCAACGAGCATTCGACGCGCTGCTCGAACGATCCCGCTGAAAGAGAGAAGACCATGGAACATCAACAAGACAACACCTCGCAGGACCCTAATAAAAGCACGAACGTTCGTGCATTTTATAGGAAGGCGCCGACCTGGGTTCGCGCTCCGTTTACTGCCGGGAGCGTGATCGCCCCCGAAACCACGGCCTCGGTCGCCGCGAGGCTCTTCTTCACCACCCGTCGAACGGCACCGAGGACTGGAGAAAACGAAGTGCTTGCAGACGCGCGCACGTTCGACATCGACGGAGTACGCGCGTGGAGTTGGGGACAAGGGCCGACCATCCTATTGGTGCACGGTTGGAACGGCCGCGCGACACAGCTCGGCAACTTCGTGGGGCCGCTCGTCGAGCGAGGGTACCGGGTCGTCGCTTTCGATGCGCCGGCACATGGCGACTCGAGCGGAACACGCACGTCAATCCCGGAAATCGCGGAGGCGATTCGCCTAGTCGTGGAACGATTGGGCGGGATCGAGGGCGTGATTGCCCATTCGATGGGTGGCGCCGCGACGACCGTGGCGATGGCGCGGGGTCTCGAAGTCGAGCGCGCAGTCTTCATCTCGCCGCCATCCAACCCAGAAATCTTCATCGAGTTCTTCGCGCACGCACTTGGCGTATCCGCCGACGTGCAGGAGCGCGTCGTCGCGAAGGTCGAGTCGCGGGTCGGTCGCATCCGGGAGCTCCGCGCGGACCGCATCGCCCCGACCATGAGGGCACCCCTGCTGGTCGTGCACGACGAAACTGATCGGCACGTGCCGGTTCAGTGCGGCCGAGACATCGCAGCGGCGTGGCCGGGTGCGCAGTTCGTCTCCACCGAAGGCCTCGGCCATCAACGCATCC
>JBATTM010000373.1:0-14564 GCA_049670545.1 Polyangiales bacterium | reverse complement strand
GGTTCGCCCCGGTCTGGGTCTTCAAGATCGCGTCAATCCATGACCGCATCATCGAAGGCCTTCTGGATCGCCTCGAACCCCGCTCGAGTATGCCAACGCCATCGCTATCGGCGCACCCATACGCCGCATGACTCACGACAGAGAGCACCCACGAAGCGACTCCCCTTCGGGGCAAGCGTGTCGATGCGTCGAGACCCCGAAAGGAGCCGGCACTACGTCATTCGCTCATGACCCGGCCGAACAGGGCTTTGACGGTGTGGTGGCGCTTGACGACGATCACCGTCTTGTTCGAGAGGCGCGCGATATCTTCGGGGATGCTTCCGAATAGGACGCGGTTCGAGAAGCTTTGCTTCGCGGCCCCCACGATGACGCCGTCGTGGTTGCTTGCCTCCTCGACGATCGCGTCAACGACCGAGCGGTGACGAAGCACCACGGTTTGCACGTCGTCGACGAACGTCGCCCCTACGATGCGTTCGCTCGCCGCCCCGAGTCGCGTTTGTTCCGACTCGATCAGCTCTTCCTGTGCTTCCTGGGGAACGACGCTGCAGAGGGTCAGCGAGCCCTTCTGCCATGCGACGATGTCGGCCGCGTAGTTCTGGGCCTGGCGCGCATGCTCTCCTCCGGCCGTGGGGAGCAGAAGGCGTTCCGGGAGGCGATCGCGGTAGAGTTTGACCAGCATGAGATCGGTTCGGGCGTTGGTCACGATCGTGTCTGTGATCTCTCCTAAGATGCGGCTTCGCGTCGAGGTGTGTCCCTTCCAGCCGAGGATTGTGAGATCACAATTGCGGTCGCGGCTGGTTTCGAGAATTACGCGTGCCGCGTTGTGGCCGATCCGGACGAGGGTCGTGATCGAGACGCCTCGAGCCTTGGCCCTGGCTCGCGCGGCGTCGAGAATCCCGCGCTCCCGTTCGACGAACATCCGTTCGGCATGGGGCGGGAGTTGCTCTGGCACGACCACGACGCGAAGCGCGATGATGTGTCCCTTTCGTCGGTCCGCGACTGCAGCTGCCAGGTCGATGAGTGCGTCGACGTTCTTCGGGTGTGCGAGTGGCACCAGTACGCGGAAATCGGTTTCGGCGGAATCGGACTCCTCGAGCGCGATTCGCGACGGGGGCCCCGGGAGCACGTTGGCCTCCGCTTGCGCCCCCTTCCACCCCATGAACCCGAGAAACCCGACGACCAGCGCACCCAGCGCCAGCAGGATCGGCACGAGGTGCGGTACTTGGGAAAGGAGATACAAGTTGGCGAGGATTCCGAGCGTTGGGAGAAGCGGCACGAGCGGCACACGAAACGGCCTCTTGAGGTGAGGAAAACGACGCCGATGGTGGATGAGCGCCGCATTGACGAACGTCAGGGCGATCAGAAGCACGCAGTCCGCGAAGTGCGCGAGGTCTTCGAGCGGAAGCAGCGTCGCGAACGCCATGATGCCTGCGCCCACGAGGAGCAGCGCGATGATCGGCGTGTGTGTGCGCGCGTTGACGGCACCAAACTCGCGCGGAAGGTGCCCGAGCTGACTCATCGAAAGCGCGACCCGAGAGCCTGCGAGAATCGACGCGTTCGAGGCGGAGACCATCGAAAACAGGGCGCCAGCGACGATGATCATTCCTCCGATCGGCCCGAGGAAACCGGTCGCAGCGGTACCCATCGCTGATTCGGTGTATTCGTTGAGGCCCGCTGCTATCACGACCAGGACCACGAGCGTGTACATCACCGTGACGAAGCCGATCGAGATGAAGATCGCCCGCGGGATTGTTTTCGTGGGGTTGATGACTTCGCCGGCCGACGCTGCGATGGCGGAGAAGCCGAAAAATGTCACGAAGACCATCGCGGCGGTGCCCCCGATCTTGACGACGTCAGTGCTGAAACGGTCGGCGACGACGGCCAAATCGACATGCGGCAGACCCCCGGCCACGAACCACATCAGGAGGACGACCTTGCCGATCGTGATAACCACCTGGAACATTCCGGACTCTTTCGTCCCTTTCATGTTGAGGAGGGTCAGCACGACCACCGCGACGAGGCCCGGAAGTATCTCGATCTCGGATGCCGAAACGAACTCATTGAAGTAGCTCGAGAAGCTCGCGACATAGAACCCGCAGGACGCGGTGTACCCGAGGAGAAGGCACCAGCCGACCATGTAAGCCACCAGAGCGGGAAACGTGCGTCGCGCGTACAGGTAGCCTTCGCCCGACTGGGGGTAGATCGAGGCAAACTCGCAATAGCTTAGTGCCGTAAGGGTCGCGACGAGCGCCGCCAGCATGAATGCGACGATCGCGGCGGAACCGACGTTGCGGACGGCCAGCCCCGAGAGCGTGAAGATTCCCGCTGCGATCATGGTGCCGATTCCGACCGCCAGCACCGGTACGATTCCGAGGTCGCGCGTCAGCTTCGCGTCGAAGATGTGCCCGTTGGGCGCGCCGTCGGGCTCCGAGGTGCCCGGCGAAGCCCCTCTCACACTCTCGTCAGACGGCTGGGTCATCCCTCGGGCGGGAGAGTATCATGGCGGGTCTGGTGGCTGCATCGCCAGTCTGAGAAGGCTCTTGATTGCGTTCACGCGCCTGCTGGGTGCACACTCGACCTCATGCCACGCCAACGGCTCCAAGATGCGCTCTCCATCCTCCATGAACAGCTCGAAGCGAGTGAAGAGCTCGGCGAGGAAGACCGCGCTGCGCTTGTCGAGGCCATGAAAGACATTCGCCACGCGCTGTCCTCCCCCGAGGCAGCGGACGAAGATCCGGAAGGCGCCCTCAGCGCACGGGTGTATGGTCTGATCGAGGAGCTCGAAACGACGCACCCGAAGTTCGCGGAGATTCTCCGCAATGTGTCTGAGAGCCTCGCCAACTTGGGCATCTAGGGGCGCACGTCCGTGCGATCCGAGATCGCTACCGCGGCTTCGTCGCGACTGAGAAGGCCGTCGTCCTATCGGCTCCGACGTCGGGCGTCGAGAGATCGATGAATCCGGCGTCACGAATCTGCTGGAGAACCTCGTCGGTCCTCAAGATCGCAACAGGCGGTGCCTTTCCCACCCAGCGCATGGCGGCAAGGACGGCCTTGTAGGGAACCCACGTTTCGGCGAGAACCACCGTCGAGGCGATGAAGAACCCACCGGGTTTCAGCAGCTCGAAGATTCGCTGGAGCGTCGCCGATCGATCCTCGACCAGGTGCAGAATGTTGTACGCGCAGATGCCGTCGAATTGCCCTGGGTGAAACGCCTGTGATGCTTCGAGCGTGCTCTGGTGGAATGTGATGTTCGACACGTCCTGGACCTCAGCCTTGCGTTTGCCGATCTTGATCATCTCACCCGAGAAATCGAGTGCGTGTACCTGGGTGACCTTCGGGGCGAGTTCGAGCGCGAGAGACCCGGTGCCGCATCCAATGTCGAGAACGACATCTGTGGGGGAAAGTCGTGCCTTCGTCACCTCGAGCTTGCCGTGATACGCGGCGAGGTTGGACACGGGCTTGGCGGCGTATCGTTCGGCAAGGTTGTCCCAAAAAAGCGCGTCTGTGGCCATGCTGATGAACTCCTGTGTACCACGAGTCGACCGTCTCGGGCCCTGTCGATGGTACACTCCGCTCTGGCGGTGCTCTCCATGTTCGAACCACTCTACAAAGCGACTCTCGTATTGAACGTGCTCTGGTTCGGGTCCGCGTTTTGGTACTTCGCCCTGAAGCGAAAGACAGCGGCCAAGCTGTTGATCCCGAAGTCTCAGCGCGCGTCTCCGATCTTTGCGACGATGGCCGCAGCGCTGCCGTTTCTTGGTGGCATGAACTTCGCGTTCTCGCTTCTTGCGGCCATGTTGCTTGCGGCCCCGAGCTCGTTCGCGGAGCCCCGAGAACGGGCGATTCTCTTGGTCGCATTCGGCGTGGCCCACGCGACCCAGTTCTTGATCAACGTGCCGGTCGCGCGACGCGGTGGACGGATTGGCGAGTCGTACTGGGATGTGATGCGCGGCCCGATGCTCTTCATCTTCGTGGTCGATGCTTGCATGACGGCGTTGAATCTGACGGGCGCGGCCCTGGCGTGGCGTTGATCGGGTCGCACGCGAGGTAGGCGTCGGTGAAGAAGCCAGCCTCGACGGGGAGTCGGATGCTCGAGGCGCTGTCGCCGGCCCAGGCCGCCACTGGGGTACAGTTGCTGGCCGTGCCGCCGAGGGAGATTTCGTACACCGAGCTGGTCACTTCGATGAATCCGCCCGTACCGAGGGGGGCGGTTGTCGCGGCGAGTTCGGTCTGGGGTATTCCGTTTTCGTTTAGGTAGTAGCGCTGGCCCGCGCCGTCGACGAGGGTGTACGTGATTCCCGGGATCCCGTTGTTCGGGTCATCGAGCGGGGGCACGAGCGTGGTGATCGCGATGACACCGAAGTCGGTGAGCGGATAGTCGATCCCGAGAATCGTGGACAGCGCTTGCGCGACCGACTCGCTCAGGACCACTGCCTGACGTCCTGTGAGGTCGACGTCCTCCGTGACTTGCGGAGAGAGCGTCGGATTGAAGCCCTCCGCCGTGATCATCACCGCACTTTCCTCGTTTGCAGGAAGTTGCAACGACACGCGCCCGTCATCGTCTCCGACATCGCAGTCATCGGTGCCGAGCACACAGACTTCAGCTCCGGGAACCGCCTTTTGGTCCTCACCGGGTTCGAAGGACATGACTTGTAGTTCCAGTGTGACCGTTGCCGGAACCGCGTCATCGCCGCATCCCATGACCATCGAGCCTCCCACCAACATCACAACCAGTGCACAGTTTCGCTTCCTCATGTTCGCACCTCCTTCTCGACACGAAGTAAGTCGGAAACCAGCAGCTCGATCCATACGCAATTGTCTAGACCTCCACGCATTCCATCGCGCTCTTGATAATTGCGTATGGATATTTGCGGTCAGTTGTCGGACGGTGGACTGGCCAAGGAGTAGTCGAATGAAGGAACTTCGCGGTCGAACTGCGTTGCTCACTGGGGCGTCCCGGGGGATCGGACCCCATATTGCCCGGGCGCTCGTGAACGAAGGAATGAACGTCGTGCTGACGGCAAGGTCACTCACGCTGCTCGAACGCGTCGCTCGTGAGCTTCAGGACGAGCACAACCGCATCCGATGCATGCCGGCGGATCTCTCTGAACACGGCGCGGTCGAGGCGCTCGTCGAGCGTGCGGAGTCGAAAACCGGAGGCATCGACGTGCTCGTCAACAACGCCGGGCTAGAAACGGTGGAGGCGTTCGACCAGTCGGACCCCGAGACACTGAGCGACATGATCGAGGTCAACCTTCGCGCACCGATGATGTTGAGTCGGCTGCTGTTTCCGAAGATGCTTGCGCGCGGCCGCGGACACATCGTGAACATCGCGTCGTTGTCCGGCCTTGCGGGAAGCCCATTTCAGGAAACCTACTGTGCGACGAAGCACGGGCTCATCGGTTTCTCGCGGAGCCTCTCCGCCACCATTCGAAGTGAAGGCCACCCGGTTGGGTCTTCCGTGATCTGCCCCGGGTTCGTGAAGGCGGGAATGTACGAAGACATGACACGAGTGGCGAAGGTGACCGCGCCTCGTATTCTCGGCATCTCCACTCCAGAACGCATAGCCGACGCGGTGGTGCGGGCCATCCGCAAGGACCTCCCGGAGATCATCGTCAATCCGATGCCGGTTCGCCCCATCCTGATGCTAGCGGTCTTCGCGCCGCGGCTCGCTGCATGGGTAGTCTCGAAGTTGGGCGCCGAAACCTTCTTTCGCACCGTCGCCCGCCACGGGTTCGAAGCGCTGCCGTCCGATGCTCAGGCGCCCAGTCGTTCGACGGCGGAGACGAGATCGTCGGCAGGTTGATCGTCGGGCCGGATTGCGATGCGGCAGCGGTTGACGCCGGGCTCGGCCTGGCTCTCGAGGACGACGAAGCGGCCGCCCGCCGGGCGCATGAGCGCGCGGTCGTATTCCATCAACCGATGGCAGGCGCGGACATCGTTGGTACCCCGGAGTGGGCAGTGGACGTGGATCTCGCCATAGGCCGTATCGCCCTCGACGTGCGTGATCGGCATCACCTTGGGGTTGGGCATGAGGCGCTGCCACTCTTTTCCGAGCTCTTCCCCGGCGAGCTTCGTCCTGCGCGCCCCCCGGTACTGCCGGACGAGACGCGCCATCATCGAGAGAAACGCTTCGACCATGCCGGCAGCCGGCCCTCGCGCCCCGCGGGCGACGACAGCGAGCGTGCCGTCGAAAACCGCCGCCTCCGCTCGACGTTGAAAGGATCGACGTGCCATGACGGTCATCGTGCCCCCGTCGTGTTCATCAGTCCATCTCGTTTCTTGCAGCCCCGTACTGCCTCCGCGCCCGATTAGAGGTCTCGATCGTAGATCGTCGCGCCCTCTTTGATGGTTTCGACGACCTTGATCTCTTTGATCGCTGCGGGCTCGACTTCGAGTGGGTTGGCGCTGAGGATGACGAGATCAGCGAGCTTTCCGGGGACGAGCGAGCCCTTGGAATCCTGCTCGCCATATTGTTCGGCCGCCCAGATCGTCATCGCCTTGAGGCCTTCAAGCGGGGTGATGCGCTGGTCAGGGCCGATCTCCGCTCCCGCGCGTGAAACGCGGTTCACCGCCGACCAGAGCATCATCATCTGGTCGAGTGGGGCGACCACGAAGTCAGTATGGTTGGTCGGGTGAAGACCGGAGTCGATCGCGTCACGCATCGGGCTGATGTACATCGCCTGCTTCCGCCCGCGGTTGGCGATGTGCGCTTCCGCGAAATAGTACGTATGGAGCGTGTAGAAGGAAGGCCGAATTTTGTATTCGACCAACTTCGGAATCTGGTCTTTGCGGGTAAACTGCGCGTGGATCGCTGTCACGTTTCGGTCCCGCGTGAGGTCGTCTGCCGCGGCGAACTCGTGCGCCTCGATCAACGCATCGATCGCGCCGTCGCCGTTCGCGTGGAAGTTCACGGGCACGCCCAGGCCGTAGACCGCCTTGAGAGCCTGGTTCACTTCGTCTCGAGAGGCGCCGAGTTCACCTGACCAGTTCTTTTCCCCACCGGGTCCGCCGGTGCGGTACGGAGTCGTGAAGTACGCGGTTCGGCCCTGCGGTGAGCCATCGATGGTGATTTTGACCCCACCGATCTTGAGGCGGTCGTCGTAGCGGCCCCAGCTCTCGACCGGGAACTCTTCGATGATTGCCTCGACGTTTGTGACGAAAGGAAAGGCGATGATATCGATGATGTTGACGCCGGCCTCGGAAGCCCGTTTGATCGTCTGCAGCTGTGGGAGGTGCGTCGCGCCCTCGTGTGCCGTGGTGACACCAGCCTCGGCGTAGAGCATCTGCCCGGCTTTGGTGAACGCGATCTCCTGCTCGGGCGTCATCGGCTCCTGCTGCGCCATCACCGGAAGAAACGCCATTTCCATGATCAGACCGTAGGGCTCTGTGGTCCCCGGCTTGCGAACGATGATGCCGCCGGGCGGTGTTTTGGTCTTGGCGCTGATTCCGTATTTCTCGAGAGCGAGGCTGTTGAGAACCGCCCCGTGCATCGACACGTGATCGACTCGAACCGGGTTGTCGGGAAAGGCGGCGTCGAGGTCGTCTCGGTTGAGCAGTCGCCCATTCGGCATGACGGTATCGTCGTACCCGTAGGCCATGATCATCTCACCCTTCGAGACCTCGTGCTCGGCGGCGAACTTCTTCAGCTCTGCAACGATGCTCGGCACATCCTTGCCGAGCCCAGAGGGTGGCGCGTAAACCTGTGCCTGGTTCGCGACAAGCAAGGCGTTGTAGTAGTGACTGTGCGCGTCGATGAAGCTCGGCATCAGCGTCTTGCCGGAGAGATCGTCTATGCGAGTCGCCTTGCCTCGGTGTGCCTTTTCGACCTCGGCGCGGGGGCCGACTGCGAGGATCTTCCCATCTTTGACGGCGAGTGCTTCGGCCTTGGGCTGGGCGTCGTCGAGTGTGATGATGCTCCCGCCGACGTAGATCACGTCTGCGGCATCAGATTCTGCAGCGGTATTCGGATTGCTGGCGCTCGGCGTGCCTGGCTCCGTCTTGGTCTTGGAGCAGCCTATGGCAAAGGCCATCACGAGCGCGGCAGGGATCGCGAGTCTCGTCATCGTCGTCTCCTAACTCTCGGCGGGAGGGCGAAAGTATCGAGGGCCGCAGGTTCATGCAAGGCATTCCAACACGGTGCTTGCGTCGGATGATTCAACCCCCGGCCCGGGTGACGTACCAGAGGTAGAGTAAACGGCCTGCGACGACCAATACCAGCAACCCGGTGAGCCTCCGCACAGCGCTCCCCGTCAACACGCGGGAACTCAGGCGGCTGCCGATTTGACCGCCCACTAGAACCACGACCGCGAGCCAGAGGTAGTTGGCGTGTTGCGCGAGGTGGGTCAGCGTCCCCTGCTTCATGGTTTGCCCGACGAGGCCCGCGATCGAGTTCACCATGATGAACAAGCTTGCGGTCGCGGCGACTCTTTTCGCGTCGGCGACCCGCAGGAGGTGCAGACACGGCGCGAGGAAGATGCCGCCCCCGATGCCGACCATCCCCGCGACGAAACCGATGGTACCACCGACGGGAAGTCCAACGAACCAGTGTGCCGCAGTGGATCGCGGGGACGAGAGCTCGCGTTTCTTCGGCTGAAACAGCATCGCGAGGGCCGCGACGGCGAGCGAGATGCCAAGCAGCAGGATGAACGCGTCACGCTCGATCGGGGTGCGTCCTCCGAGCCAGGCCATGGGGATCGACGGAACGACGTAGGGAAGGGCGAACCGGAGATCGAGCTGGCCCGCTCTCCGGTACTGGTAGACCCCTCCACTCACCACGACGAGATTGCAGAGGAGTGCGATCGACGGAAGCACGCGGTAGTCGGCCTCCGCGAGAACGAGGAGGGCGTTGTACGTGGACCCGCCGCCCAAACCCACCGACGCGTAGAGCGCAGCAGTGAGGAGAAACAGGAGCGCAAGAGGCCACATGCCGCGAGGTTCTACCCGATACGCCGGGCGCGACCAAGCGAGCCAGCGATACCCGCACTTTCGGGTCTCGGTTCGCCAGGAATCTTCGAATTCCGAGGCGCCACGCAAAGAAAGGTGGCCTTCTCGTGCTTCGGTCTCTACAACTGGCGTGCATGTTCGAGCGAAGCTCACTAGCTGACGACTTCCGGGCTGGCGTCGTCGTCTTCCTCGTCGCGCTGCCGCTGTGTCTCGGGATTGCGCTCGCGTCGGGGGCGCCTCTTTTTAGCGGTGTGATCGCCGGCATCTCTGGCGGCATCGTGGTCACGCTGTTCAGCAAGTCGCGCCTCGGGGTGAGCGGCCCTGCCGCCGGCCTCGCGGTGATGGTCGCGGTGGGCATCGAGCAGCTAGGACTCGAAACCTATCTGCTCGCGGTCATCGTGTGCGGTGTCGTACAGGTTGCCGCAGGTTTCCTGCGTGCGGGTGTCATTGCCCACTACTTTCCGACCAGTGTCATCAAAGGAATGCTCGCGGGCATCGGCGTCATTCTCATCTTGAAGCAGATCCCGCACGCACTCGGGTACGACCAATCGTGGGAGGGCGAACTCGAGTTCTTCCAGAGTGATGGCCACAATACTTTCACCGAGATCGCGTACGCTTTCGAGGCCGTGAGCGCGGGTGCGATTCTGGTGACGATGTTGTCGCTCGCGATCTTGCTCTTGTGGGAGCGTCCAGGCTTCAAGAAGAACTGGTTCGTGCGAACGTTCCCAGCGCCGCTTCTGGTCGTCGTGCTCGGCGTGGTCTTGAACATCGCCTTCAATTCGATGGTGCCGAATCTGGCGATTTGGCCGGAGCACCTCGTCGCAGTGCCGGTGTCGTCGTCGCTGAGCGAGTTTCTGTCGCACTTCACGCTCCCTGACTTCACGCAGATCACCAACATCGACGTTTACACGACGGGGTTCTCGCTGGCGTTGATCGCCAGTATCGAGACCCTTCTGTCGGTCGAAGCGATCGACAAGCTCGACCCAGAGAAGCGCGTGACGCCGACGAACCCGGAGCTCAAGGCGCAAGGGATGGGCAACATCGTTGCCGGTCTCATTGGCGGCATTCCGGTGACCCAGGTGATCGTACGGAGCTCGGCGAACGTCGGGGCGGGCGCCAGGACGAAGCTTTCGTCTCTGATTCACGGCGTGCTCCTGCTTCTGTGCGTGGCGTTGATTCCTAGCTTGCTCAACAAGATCCCGCTGGCGAGCCTCGCCGCGATCCTTCTCGTGATCGGCTACAAGCTCGCGAGGGTCTCGCTCTTCAAGCAGATGTGGCGCGAAGGCGTTTGGCAGTTCCTGCCGTTTATCGTGACGGTCGTGGGCCTAGTACTCACCGACTTGCTTACCGGCATTCTGCTCGGCATGGTCGTCGCGATCTTCGAGATCCTCGTGTACAACTACCAACTCGACTTCTATCGCGAGGAGACGGGCAAAGACTGCTACCGGATTCGCCTGACGGAGCACATCACGTTCCTCAACAAGGCCGGCCTCAAGCGAATCCTGCGGGAGGTTCCGAAGAACTGTACCGTCGTGATTGACATGACAGGCACGCGGATTCTCGACCATGACGCCCGCGAAGTGATCGAAGACTTCGCCGCCCATGCCGAGGCAGACGGGATCGATCTTCGCATCGAGGGGACGTCGGGTCCCACGATCGCCCTGTCGAGTGCCGATACGCGCCCGTCCTGAGTCGGGCCTAGGCGTCGGTTCACCGCGAGGCGTACAACGTGGTGGCGATGGTGCGCCACACCTGGGGGCTGACGCCGAGGCCGAGATGAGAACCTCGTACTTCCACGTGGCGGGCCTGCGGGTTGTAGCGGTCGATCGCGGCTCGCCAGCCAACGATGGCGTCGGTGCGGCTGTAGATCACGGTCAGGGGTTGGCGAAGCCCAGCCTGGTTGGCCTCGTGGACGTGCTGCTCGAACGAGTCGAGATCGAGACCTTGACGACGCGCGTAGAAATCGCCGGTGGTGGTGTACTTTGGGCCGCCCTCCACCGGGGTGCCCATCGTGATGACTTCGCGGACGCGCTCAGGACGCTGCATGGCGATGACCCGGGCGACGACGCCGCCGAGGCTCCACCCGATCAACGTGAGCGGCGCGTCATCCCGGTGGTGGGAGTCGAGCCTGCTCTCGAACGCTTCGGCACATGCTTCGGGGTTTCCGTTGTTGCGCCCGAGGCCCCACCCGGAGGCCTTGTAACCCAGGTGCGAAAGGTATCTGCGGAGTGGCCACGTAGAGCGATCGTCCGCGAGGAACCCGGGCATGAGGACGACAGGTCGGCCGTCGCCGCGGGGCTGCGCCAGAAGTTCGGGTGCTCGCGGGAACAATGAGCCGAACTCGAAGAACGCGCGGGCCTCGAGTGGCCTGAGCAGCCGACTTGGGGGTGCGAGATCAAACGCCTCTTGTCGGGTGGAAGCCATCGTGGTCGTCCTCGAAGGCGAGTATGGGTCCGACGGCGATGTCCGTCTATTCGACGTACCCGAGCGCGCGGAGCTGTTCGACGACGGCTTTGTCCACGACAGCGTTTCGGTCCCGCCCGACTTCGATTGCGGCGACCAATGCCTCCAACTGTGCCCGCTGCGGGTGGTCGCCCAGGGGAGCGTGGGATCGTTCGCTCGGATCTCGAAGCGGTTTGACCTTCACGAACTCTCCGCCGATCCACATGAGCTTGTCGTCACCGATCCACATGGCGGCTGCGGGCTGTCCGACCACACCGCGGCCCTTCTTCATGTCGGGGTTGGGGATCGCGACCGACTCCGCGATGGGCAGCGGCGAAGGAAGCTTCCCGTCTCGCAGCAGCCCGTGAATCGCGATCGCAGGGAAGGGTTCCGGAAGCACCGGGGTGTCGCCGTCGGTCCAGTAGACGAACGGAACGCGCGTGTTGCCTTCGTAGATGAAGAGATGACGCCATAGGCCATGCTCCATCAGAAGCTCCCCGTGGTCCGCGGTGATTGCGATCCGGTACCCGGGCGCCAACCATCCTGCGTTCTCGAGCGAGGCCAGCGACGCTCGCAAGGCACGGTCTTCTCGGTAGACGCCGAAATCGTAGAGATCGATCAGTTGGCGGCGCATGAACCCTAGCTCGTGAGGGGCGAGCTTGCCGCGGAGGAAGAGCTTGAACCCCGTCGCGAACTCGTTCGGGCGCATTTGTGGCTCGAGAAGATCCCATCCGAGGTTCGGGTCGGGCGTGATCCAAGGGTCGTGCGCTTGGATGTAGTTGAGCACCAAGAATAGGGGTTTGTCGGGGTCGACATCCTGGCTGAGTACCCGCGCGAGCGTGGGCGGCACCCAGTCGACGCGCGGGTCGTGCTTGCGAGGGCGCGCCGCCACGATATCGAATCCGCGTTGGAGCCCCGCTTCGCTCAATAAGCCGTTGTCGGTGACGAGGACGGTTTGGTATCCGCGCGCGGACATCTCTTCGGCAAGCGTCGGAATCTCGTCGCGCAGCGGGTATACGTAGAGCGAGCGTACGCGTTCGCCGTCGTCATCTTCGCCATCGAGCCCGTGCGCGTAATGTGCCCCGTGCCGTGCGACCGATACACCGGTGAAGTAGCTCGCATGACTCGGTAAGCTCCAGTCGCCCGGTGAGTAGGCACGGCACACGTGCGCCGCGCCCTTTGCAACCAGTGACTTCAAATACGGGGTGGTGTCACGCGGGTATCCGCAGATCGACGTGTGATCCGCGCGCACCGTGTCGAGCACCGCCATGACGATGGTGGGAGCTTTGGCTTTCGCGTGGCGCGGTGTGGGCGTCGGTTGCCGCAGTGCCGGGTCGATGCGAAAAGGTCCTCGCGGGATCGCCTCGTAAATGCCCTCGGTCGTCACTCGGGCAGGTGGGGCCGGTTCGTTCTTCTTGCAGGCCGCGAGGCCTAGGAGCAGCCACATCGCGACAGCGAGGCGAGGCAGAATCGGCAATCGCATGGGTCGAATCCTAGTGGATCGCCCGCGGGCGCGATAGAAAGCCACGCTCTTCTTGCCTAGAGCGTCACTTGGTCGCCGAGCTCGACGACTCGCTTCGTGGGCAGCTGAAATCGCTGTGTGGGATCTCGCTCGCTTCGATTGAGAAACTCGAACACCCGTTTTCGCCACACCGCCATGCCCTTGGCGTCGGTGACGACCACGGTCTCACGGGCGATGAAGTAGGTTGCTCTTTCCAGATCGAAGCCGTCGCCCTCTCGCGCCGCACTGTCGAGCAACGCGGGGATGTTGGGTGTTTGTGCGAACCCGTAGTGGCCCACCACGCGTGTGATGCCGAGCGGAAGAGTCTCGAGGGTGATGCGACCCGAAGAGGGCACGCGAGGAACTTCCTCGATGATGACAGTGACCAAAATGATGCGTTCGTGGAGCACGTCGTTTCGCTCGAGGTTGTCGAGAAGCGTTCCAGGAACACCGGTGGGATCCTTGCTCACGAACACCGCGGTGCCCGGCGGCCGGTACGGGGGGTGATCGTGCACGCGCTGTACGAGTGTATCGACGTCGGTCAGTGCGTTGCGCCTTCGTTCGGCGAGGAGTGTGCGTCCGCGGTGCCAGGTGGTCATCGCGGTAAAGACGAGCAGCCCGACGAAGATCGGGATCCAGCCGCCATCGATGAAGCGCGTGAGATTGGCGCCGAGGAAGAGCACTTCGAGTGCGAGGAACGCACCCACGGTGAGTAACACCTGCACGACGTTCCATTGGCGCACACGCAGCAAGTAGACGAAGGCCAACAGGCTGGTGAGTACCATCGTGCCGGATACCGCGACGCCGTACGCGCCGGCCAATGCCTGTGAACTCCGGAACGAGATCGCAAGAAACGACGTTGCGACGAAGAGGGCCCAATTGACGAACGGAATGTAGACTTGCCCCTGGCGCTCCGCCGAGTAGTGGCGCGTGACCCAGTGTGGAAGAAATCCGAGTTGCTGCGCCTGGTAGGTGAGCGAGAACACCCCGGAGATGACGGCTTGCGATGCGATGACCGTGGCAATGGTCGCAAGTCCGATCAGGGGGTAGAGCGCCCACGCCGGTGCCATGTCGAAGAAGGGGTGTCCTGCGTCCGTGCCCCGTTCGAGGACGAGTGCGCCCTGTCCGAAGTAGTTGATCACCAGTGCGGGAAGAACGATGGCAAACCAGCCCATGCGAATCGGCCGACGTCCGAAATGCCCCATGTCCGCGTAGAGGGCCTCTGCGCCGGTGAGCACGAGGAACACCCCCCCGAGAGCGCGAAAACTCGGAAGCCCTCCGCTCGCGAGAAAGCGCACGGCGTGCCTCGGATCGACGGCGCGTACGATGGAGGGGTGGCGTGCGATCCAATAGCCTCCGAGGAGCGTGATGCTGGCGAACCAGACGATCATCAGTGGCCCGTAGGCCCGCCCGATCTTTTGCGTGCCCCGGCGTTGCACGGCGAAGAGCGCGACCAGAACTGCGATGGTGATCGGGACGATGAAGGTTTGGGTTCGAGGAGACGCCACTTCGAGGCCTTCCACAGCGGATAGGACGGACACTGCGGGGGTGAGGATTCCGTCACCGAAGAGCAGCCCGGCCCCGAGCAGGCCGAGTGCGATCGCGATGTAGAAGGCGGACCCTCTCTTTCGCGGACCCTGTGTGGCGAGCGTCATCAACGCGAGTATCCCGCCCT